>NZ_JAMQOL010000120.1:0-1401 GCF_023717965.1 Paractinoplanes hotanensis
CTCGGGGAAGACGGTGTCGCAGGTCGGGCAGGTGTGGATGATCCGGACGATATAACGTTGGATGTGTCGGAGTACGCCGTAAAGGGTCATTCCGGCACTGCTGCTTTTGGGTTCAGGCGTTGCAGGGTGAGGAAGCCGTGAGCGGCGGCGACGAGGGTGACGTGGTGGTGCCAGCCGGCCCATTTGCGGCCTTCGTAGTGGGTGAGTCCGAGGCCGGTCTTCAACTCGCGGTAGTCGTGTTCGATCCGCCAGCGTTGTTTCGCAGCGCGGATCAGGTCGGCGCGGCGGGTGGTGGCGGGCAGGGTCGACAGCCAGTAGCGGGTGGGTTCCGGGGCGCCGGGCGGCCATTCGGCGATGAGCCAGCACTCGGGCCAGTCTTGTCCTTTGTAGATGGATCGGGTGCCGGCGTCGGCCTGCCGGACACGGGCGAACACGAACCGGCCGCTCATCAACCGCCGCTTGCCGTCTTGTTGCCTGGATCCGGCCCGCCAGGTGATCCGTCTGGCCTGCCTGCGGCCCAGCGCGATGAGGTGTTCTTTGACCGACACCGGATCGTGTTCGTAGCGGGGTTTCGGCCGGGGGCCGCGCCCGCAGTAGGCCGGGGTGGTGCGGGTCGCGGTCGCGGGCAGCACGCTGAGGGTGACGGAAATCTGGACCGCGTACGGGATGTCGCGTTCGGTCAGGCCGTGCCGGAACGCGGCGGCGTCGCCGTAGCCGGCGTCGGCGGCCATGACCGATGGTGCGGGTACACCCCAGGACAGGGCCTCGTCGACGCATTCCAGGGCCAGTTGCCATTTCGGACGGTGCTGCTCGTCGTCCGGGATCCCGCACACGGCACGCCGCTGCCGGACGTCGAGGCTGGCCTTGCCGGAGTCGGGATCCCAGGACTCGGGCATGAACAACCGCCAGTCGATCGGGACCGATGCTTCGTCGGAGGCCAGGTGCAGGGTGGTCGCGACCTGACAGTTCGTGATCTTCCCCGCGGTGCCGGTGTACTGCCGGGCCACGCACGGCGACAACCGGCCGTCCTTGGTGAAGCCGGTATCGTCGGCCACCCACGCGGTCGGGTTGATCGCCTTGTGCATCTTGCGGGCCAACCTGGCCCGGACCGGGACCGGATCCCACGGCGTGTTCGCCAGGAAATGCTGCAACGACTGATCGTTCGACTCGTTCAGCCGGGCCGCCATCGGCTCGACCGACTTACGCCGGCCCTCCAGCATCAGCCCGGTCAGGTAGCAGTGCGAACGCTCCTGCCAGCCCTTGCGTCGCAACGACGAGAACACGTCCTCCACGAACTCGATCAATTCCCCGTCCAGGCGCAGCAACTCCTGCACATCCACCATGCTCGAACCAACGACCCAACCGCGAAACGGTTTCTAGATCATGACGGAGCACTACTAG
>NZ_JAMQOL010000121.1:0-1344 GCF_023717965.1 Paractinoplanes hotanensis
ACCTTACTGATCACCTCGAAACCGACCAGCAACCCGAGCGTGAAAACAGTCAGATCGGCCAGCAGCAGCGGACTCATGAGCGGGCTGCTTCCTGTTCGGCGAGCGCAGCCAGCACTCGCGGATGGATGATGTGTCCGCCATGACCGACCACGACGGCCCGCAGAATCTCGTCGTCCAGGTCGAGGATCACGTCCCGGGCGGGCATCAGCAGTCCGAGCAAGGCGAGCAAATTGCGCGCGTACGCGGTGGACGCCGCCACCGGCGTGCCGGCCGCGAGTTCCGGGGCGCCGATCGTAGTGACGCCGTTGACGACCGTGCGGGTGTCCGGCGAGGAGCCGGCAACGTTGCCCCCGAGGTCGATCACCACCGAACCGGGCCTCATGGCGTGCAGAGCCTCCTCCGAGACCAGCAGTGGGGACCGTCCGCCCGGCACCTTCGCGGTCGTGATCACCACGTCGAATTCGGGTGCGGCCTCGGTCAGCGCGGCCAACTGCCGCTCGGCCTCGTCCGAGGCCAGTGCGCGGGCATATCCGTCCGCGGAGTTCATCCCCCCAGCCAGGTCGAGCACCGAGGCGCCGGTCGAGGCGATGTCGGCTCGAGCCTGCTCCCGCACGTCGTAGCCGGTGACACGTGCACCGAGCCGGCGGGCCGTCGCGATGGCCTGCAGTCCCGCGACACCCGCTCCGAGCACGAGCACCCGCGCGGGACGGGTGGTACCGGCCGCCGTCGTCAGCATCGGGAAGAAGCCCGGATACGCATCGGCGGCCAGCAGCGCGGCCTTGTAGCCGGCGACGTTCGCCTGCGAGGTCAGGGCGTCCATCGACTGGGCGCGGCTGAGGGTGCGGGGGAGCAGGTCGAGGCTGAGCACGGTGACACCGGCGGCGGCAAGACGTCGCACCGAGCCGGGATCGTCGAGGGTGTCGAACAGTCCGATCAGCACCTGGCCTGTTCGGCACGACGCCGCGGCGTCCTCCGGAACGCGCAGGCAGACCAGAATGTCACTGTTGGCGTACACCCGCTCGCGGGTGACCACGGTCGCGGAGGCATAGCCGTCGTCGTCGAAGAAGGCGGTGCTTCCCGCCCCTGTCTCGACAAGCACTCGCACATCCCGCTCGGAGAGGCTCCGAGCGGCGTCCGGGGTGAGCGCGACACGGCGCTCACCCGCTGCGGTCTCACGTAGTACCCCTACGGTTGTCATCGTCGGCTCCCTCGTCCCGTCACACGACCGCCCGGCCTGTCCAGCCGGGCGGCTCCGCGCACTCGTTGTGGTCAGATGAGCCAGCGGTTCTTCTGGACGATGGGCAGGGCGGCCCACCATTTGCCCAGGCCCCAGGTGTGTCCGGC
>NZ_JAMQOL010000122.1:0-1258 GCF_023717965.1 Paractinoplanes hotanensis
CGACATCGTCACCGCCGCGCTGCACCTGACCCATTTCGAATACAAATACCTAACCGGATCTTGCTGAGATCAGCTCACTGCGTTTCGTTCTTGAAATGCCCGACCTTGGGGACGACGCTTTCTGGCGCCGCCTCGGTCAGAATCTTACTACTGAACGGCTCTGTCAACTCGCTGAATTCCCAGCAAACGCCAATCTTCAACGGTTGCTGAAAAATTGCGCTCGTCGCCTCACCGCCAAAGCTTGCCGCGTGGTCCCGACTCCGCAGAATCCGATCAACAACATTCCTCAGTGGTCGATTTCATCCAGCACTCTTACATTGCATTCTCCTCGTTATCGCATACATTTCGCGCCGCGATCGGTCATGGAGTTACCCGCGAACACTTCGGATCGCGCAGCGATATCGGTTTCGGAGCTTAAGAGAAGAGCAGGTGTCGCAGGAGTGGCTGTCTCCGAGGTGCGCCTATCAAACGGCGACGCCACCTTAACTTACGCCTCAAGCGAACGACCCGATGTAGCCCAGGACGACTTCCTGAGCGTCGTCGCCTCTCTCCTCAGCAATGGATTCGTTGCCAGCGTGACGGCGCGAATCGGCATTGGATCAAGAAGCGTGCGATGTTCTTTTGAAACTCTGACCGGCGCCGGGAATGGCAGTGCCCGTTACTTTCTGGCCGAACTTGCCACCGTCGCCGCGCCGCTGCTCGGTCCGATACTCAGGGACGAATTGCTTGCCATTCGATCCGCAACTTACTCCGGTGCCGCGGAAAATGAGTCGGCACAGAACTCCGAAAAGGCAGAAGGGGGAGCTCTCTAGCATCTCAAAAATACATAACAATAGTGGTCGCATGTGCACTCGGGAGTCGCACTCCACTGCCATGTTGATATCACAATTTGGGGGATTTGCAGGGAGGTGCAGCAGCCATGTATAGCGTTAATTCGAGTAGTACTGCCGAGCTACTGCAATACCTGCATGAATCGCTCCATACTCATTTTCAAGGCCTTCACCGTTCAAGGCGACAGCTGGAGACAAGCTCACCGGTGTTCGCCTTGGAACATGGCCTGTCTGGCGACGACCTCGATCTTCTAATGTCGACCGTCCGTTCCGCAGTACGGAAGGGTCTCGGCGCCGGTAGCCGTCAATGGTGGCTGCCGTTCGTCGTCTACGCTACTGAGTCCGGCTACCACTGAGCTGATCTCAGCAAGATCCGGTTAGGTATTTGTATTCGAAATGGGTGAGGTGCAGCGCGGCGGTGACGATGT
>NZ_JAMQOL010000123.1:0-1241 GCF_023717965.1 Paractinoplanes hotanensis
ATGATCGAGAAGGACCGCGTTCGTGGAAGCATCATCGTTGATCGGCGGGCTGTCCGCACGTCTGTCCGGCGTGTCGCTGCTGTCGGACCAGGACATGCCGGGGTTGTTGCAGGCTTTGGCACGGGTTCCGGACCCGCGGGACGCTCGGGGTCGGATCCATCCGCTGCCGGGGTTGCTCGCGCTTGCGATCGCGGCGGTGGTCTCCGGTTCCAGCCGGGTCGTGGAGATCGTCGAGTGGGCCGCTGACCTGCCGGACGTGGTGTGGGACCGGCTCGGCGCGACCCGCGACGCGTTCACCGGGGTCCGGCGGGTGCCGGACGACAGCACCTTGTCGCGGGTGCTGACCGGCATCGACGCCGACGCCCTGGATGCGGCGGTGTGCCGCTGGCTGCTCGAGCGGGCGGGCCTGACCGGTGCGGCTCGGCGGGTGATCGCGGTCGACGGCAAGACGCTGCGCGGTAGCGGCCCGGCCGGTGCCCAGGTGCATCTGCTGGCCGCGTTGGACCAGGCTGAACAGATTGTCCTGGCGCAGATCGACGTCGATGGCAAGACGAACGAGATCAGCCGGTTCACGCCGCTGCTGGAGGGGCTGGATCTGGCTGGTGCGATCATCACGGCGGATGCGTTACATACCCAGCGCGAGCATGCCCGCTGGCTGGTCGAGGAGAAGAAGGCCGGCTACGTCTTCGTCGTCAAACGCAACCAGCCACGACTGTATCGGCAGGTCAAGGCCTTGCCCTGGGCGAAGATCCCAGCCTTGGACGCCACCCGCGACCGCGGGCACGGCCGCTACGACATCCGTGAGTTGCAGGCCGTCACCTGCCTCGGAGCCCTCGCGCTGGACTTCCCGTACGCGGTGCAGGCCTTGCGGATCCGGCGCCGCCGCTACAACACGGCCACCGAGCGCTGGTCGACCGTCACCGTCTACGCCATCACCAGCCTCACCGCGGCTCAGGCCGGCCCCGAGGAGCTGACCGATTGGCTCCGCGGGCACTGGGCCATCGAGGTTCTTCACCACATCAGGGACACGACATACCGCGAGGACGCCAGCCGCTTGCGTTCCGGCAACGCACCCCGAGTACTGGCCACCCTCCGCAACACCGCGATCAGCCTCCTGCGTCTGGACGGCGTCACCTCGATAGCACCGGCCCTACGCCGAAACGGCCGAGACCCGTACCGATCCCTACAGCTCCTTGGACTTGCCTAAAACGGGCATATCTCGACCTTGCGAAGACCCTGGC
>NZ_JAMQOL010000124.1:0-1239 GCF_023717965.1 Paractinoplanes hotanensis
CAGGGCGTTCGCAAGGTCGAGATATGACCGTTTTAAGTGAGTCCAAGGAGTTGCAGGGATCGGTGGGGGTCTCGGCTGTTGCGGCGTAAGGCTGGTGCGATCGAGGTGACGCCGTTCAGGCGGAGAAGGCTGATCGCGGTGTTGCGCAGGGTGGCCAGTACTCGGGGTGCGTTGCCGGAACGCAAGCGGCTGGCGTCCTCGCGGTAGGTGGTGTCCCTGATGTGGTGGAGAACCTCGATGGCCCAGTGTCCGCGTAGCCAGTCGGTCAGCTCATCGGGGCCGGCCTGAGCGGCGCCGAGGTTGGTGATGGCGTACACCGTGACGGTGGACCAGCGGTCGGTGGCCGCGTTGTAGCGGCGGCGCCGGATCCGTAGCGCCTGCACGGCGTACGGAAAGTCCAGCGCCAATGCTCCGAGGCAGGTGACGGCCTGCAACTGGCGGATGTCGTAGCGGCCGTGTCCACGATCGCGGGTCTCGTCCAGCGCCGCGATCTTCGCCCAGGGCAGAGCTTTGACCTGCCGATACAGTCGTGGCTGGTTACGTTTGACGACGAACACGTAGCCGGCGTTCTTCTCCTCGACCAGCCAGCGGGCATGCTCCCGCTGGGTATGCAACGCGTCCGCGGTGATGATCGCACCGGCCAGGTCCAGACCGTCCAGCAGCGGCACGAACCGGCTGATCTCGTTCGTCTTGCCGTCAACGTCGATCTGCGCCAGGACGATCCGTTCGGCCTGGTCCAACGCGGCCAGCAGATGCACCTGCGCACCGGCCGGGCCACTGCCGCGCAAAGTCTTGCCGTCGACCGCGATCACCCGCCGGCCCGTCCCGGTCAGACCCGCCCGGCCGAGCAGCCAGCGGCACACCGCGGCATCGAGGGCGTCGGCGTCGATACCGGTCAGCACCCGCGACAGGGTGCTGTCATCCGGCACCCGCCGCACGCCGGTGAACGCGTCGCGGGTGGCGCCGAGACGGTCCCACACCCCGTCCGGCAGGTCGGCGGCCCACTCGACGATCTCCACGACCCGGCTGGATCCCGAGACCACCGCCGCGATCGCGATCGCGAGCAGTCCCGGCAGTGGATGGATCCGGCCGCGCGCGTCTCGCGGGTCCGGAACCCGGGCCAGGGCCTGCAACAACCCCGGCGTGTCCTGTTCCGACAGCGGCGACACGCCGGACAGACGTGCGGACAGCCCGCCGATCAACGATGATGCTTCCACGAACGCGGTCCTTCTCGATCAT
>NZ_JAMQOL010000125.1:0-1214 GCF_023717965.1 Paractinoplanes hotanensis
GGTCCGGCCACGCCTGCTCGCCGGAGCTGGTCCGCGCTCTGGTGCGAGAGCTGGGCCTGCAGCCGTGCCAGCCGCGGGCAGATTCAGGCAGTCGAAGCATTTGCCTCTACGAGTTCGGCGAATATCTCGGAGGGCTTCTTCCAATTATGGATCTTACGGGGTCGGTCATTGATTTCGGAAGCCACCATCGCCAAATATTTCGGATCCGAGGTGATCGGGACACCTTTCGGGAAGTATTCGCGCAGGATCCGGTTCGCGTTCTCGTTGCTGCCGCGCTGCCACGGCGAGTGCGGCCGGGCGAAGTACACCGGCAGCCCGGCGGCGGTGATCCGGGCGTGGCCGGCCATCTCGGAACCGCAGTCCCAGGTCAGCGAGCGAGCGATCTGCGGCGGGAGGTTCCCGGCGGCGGCGATCACCGCGTCTCCCACGGTCAACGCGTCACGGCCGGACAGCGGGACCAGGACCAGCATCCGTGAGGTCCGCTCGACCAGCGTCGCCACCGCGGACTTGCCGCCCTTGCCGATCACCAGGTCACCCTCCCAATGGCCCGGCACCTGCCGGTCGGCGACCTCGGCGGGACGTTCGTCGAGGTAGCGCGGCTCGCGGATACGCGGAGCCGGGGCCGGACGCGGACCCGAACGCCGGGCCGGACGGCCGGTCCGCAGCCGGATCAGCTCCCGGGCCAGGGTGGACACCGGCTGGGCGTAGACCCACTGGTAGATCGCTTCGTGTGACACCCGCACAGCCTGATCGTCGCGGTAGTCGTACGGCAACCGGCCCGCGATCGACGCCGGCGACCAGCCACCCTTCAACAGCTCCTTGACCACCGTCCGCAACCGTGGCGAGCGGTCGACCGCGTACACCTTCGGCCGCCGCCGGCCGGCCACGGCCAACTCGTCGGCGACCACGGCCCGGTACTCGGCCCGGCCGCCGTGGCGGGCGACGTCGCGGGAGACCACCGACGGGTTCCGGCTGATCAGCCGGGCGATCTCCTTATATTCCAGGCCCTCGGCCAGACCCCGGGATATCTCTTCACGATCGATCAAGGTCAACATGTTGCGCACGGCGGGGATCCTGTCCCACCGACCCGTCAAGATCAAATGCTACGACTGGCTGAACTCGCCGCGGCCTTGGCGACACAGCCTGACCGACCAGGACCCCGCCGCCGGCCCGATCCCTGATCTGGTCAACCGGGATTTCACCGCGTCCGCACC
>NZ_JAMQOL010000126.1:0-1194 GCF_023717965.1 Paractinoplanes hotanensis
CCTAAGCCCCTGGCCAGAAGTCCTTCCCGTAACCCGGCGGTAGCCAGGGTGAGGTCCAGGGTGCCGCGGTGGCCAGGTTCTGTGCGTCGGTGCGGTGCTGGAAGAACGCGTGGGCTTGCTGAATCCGGTCGTTGATCGTGGCCGTCGCGGTGTTGGCGATCTGGCGTTTCATCGCGGCCCAGATCCGTTCGACGGGATTGTCCTGGGGGCTGTACTTCGCGCCTTCGATGACCTGGATCCGGGGATGCTCGGCGAGCCAGCGTTGAGTGATTTTGGAGTGGTGGGTGCTGCCGTTGTCACAGATCACGGCGATGATCGGGGCGTGCGGGTAGGCGTCGAGCAGTTGCTGCAGGAAGTAGCAGAACACCACGGAGACGTTCTTGACGGAGATGTGGTGGTGCACGGCGCCGGTGAGCAGGTTGACCGCGCCGTGCACGGTCCGGCGCACGTTCGTGCCGGGCGTCAGGATCCGATGCCGCAGACCGGTGGGCATCCAGCAGGAGCGGACCCGGGCGAGCAGGTCGATGTGGGTTTCGTCCTCGGCCAGGACCACGCTGCCGGCCGGCAGGGCGGCGATCCGGTCGCGGATGCCGGAACAGATGGTGTCGCGGTTCGGGTCGCTTTTGGCGATCAGGCGGGGCCGGGCCCAGCGAGCTTGTTCACGGATGCGGCGGCGCATCGTGGACATGCTCAGCTGGGGCCGGCCGAGGGCCTTGAAGATGCGGGTGGTGGTCCAGGATCGGGGTGTCTGCAGCAGGGTGTGGATGCGTTCACCGAGGCGTCGGCTGCCTTTGCGGGGGCGTCCCGAGCGGGGCCGGTCGGGTAGGCCGGTGAGGCCTTCGGACCGGTGGCGGGCGATCCAGGTCCGAACGGTTTTCGGGTCGTAGTGCAGCAGATCGGCGATCTCGGATGCGGTCCATCCGGCGGCGGACAGCACGACGATGACCATCCGGGTCGCGGTACGCCATTGGCCGTGCAGGGCGGTAATCAGTTCGGTGTGTTGCTGTTCGGACATGCTGGCGTAGACGTGCGCGGGGCGCATACTGGCGGTGACCTCGTCGTGGTTCGGGTTCTTGTGTGGAAACTTGATCCGACCCCACGACGAGGTTTTTACGTTGCTATGTCCTTCTTGCTGAGCATGTTCGCGGACAGCCCGTCACCAGTTACGTACCGAACTTCTGCCTACGCGCTTAG
>NZ_JAMQOL010000127.1:0-1190 GCF_023717965.1 Paractinoplanes hotanensis
TACGCAGGGTGGCCATGACGGCGGGTCCGTTGCCGGTCCGGGCTTGATGGGCGTCTTCACGGAAAGTTACGTCCCGGACGTAGTGCACAAGGTTTTCGATCAGCCACTCTGCCCGGATCCAGCGCTGCAGATCGATCGGGTGGGCATCGGCGGCGGGCAGGGAGATGGTCAGGTACGCGGTTTCGCGGGTGGTCTTGCCGCTGGCGGTGAGGGTGCGGGTCCGGGTGATCCGGATGGCCTGCTCGGCGTGTGGGAAGGCGATCCCGCCGGGGGTCTGCAGGGTGACGGCCTTGACGGTACGGGTCTCTCGCCGCCCGTGCCCGGTTTCGCGGCTCTGGTGGCCGATCGGGACCTGCGTCCAGGGCAGGGTCTTGAGCTGGGTGAACAGGGTGGGCTGGTTACCTTTGGCCGGGATCAGCAGGTAGGCGCCCCGCGCGGCGATCTCGGTGGCGTGCGCGGTCTGCGTGTGCAGGGCGTCGGCGACGAACAGCAGCCCGTTCAGGCTGCCCAGCACCGTTTCGACGGCGTTGAGCAGCGGTGTGAAGGCGGGGATTTCGTTCGACTTCGCGGCCACGGTGACCTGCGCGAGGACGACGCCGGTGCTGGTGTCCAGGGCGGACAGCAGGTGGACCTGCCTGCCGTCGGCGCGGCGGGCACCTCGCACGGTCTTGCCGTCGACGGCGATGACCTGCCGATATCGCGGCCGGCGGGGCCGGTCGGCTGATCCGGCGCGGGTACGAAGCCAGCTGGCCAGGATGGTGGCGAGCAGGTCGGCGTCCAGGCGGATCAGTAGGCGCCACATCGTGGTCATGGCCGGCACACCGCGGACGAAACCGAGCCGGGCCCGGGCGATGTCGTCCAGGTCGTCCAGCCAATCCGTGATCGCGGCCACCGACGAGGCGCCGGCCGCCACCGCGTACACCGCGACCGTGAGCAGCCCGGCAAGCGGATAACGCAGACCGCGCGGGCTACGAGGATCCGGCACTGCCGTCAACGCATGCAGCAGGCCTATTTGTTCACCGTCGGTCACCGCTCGGGTGGGCGGGTCGGTGGGGGTGGTGACTGCGGACAGTACCTGGATCGGGCATGCTGACATCGCGGGTGGGATCCTCGAGGGTGGCTGGAAGCGTGAGAACTCCCATGATCACCTAGGCGATCTCACCCGCCCTGAGCACCCTCCACAAAGGCCG
>NZ_JAMQOL010000128.1:0-1174 GCF_023717965.1 Paractinoplanes hotanensis
GCGTCGTCGGCGGTGATCTCACGGACCGGCAACGACCCCGGCCCGGGCCCGGCTGTGGCTGTGATGGTGTCGCCGGTGCCGTAGCCGCCGGCGATGATCGCGGTGATCGGCCGGTTCATGGCGTCGGCCATCAGTTTGGTCAGGATCGCTCCGGCTGCGCCGACCAGCGCGCCGGCGATGATCAGCGGGGTGCTGCCGAGGACGAACCCGGCCATGGCCACGGCGGTGCCGGTGCACGCGTTGAGCAGGGAGATGACCACCGGCATGTCGGCGCCGCCGATGGGCAGGGTGAGTAGCACCCCGGCGGTCAGGGCGGCGGCGGCTGCGCCCCACAGCGCCGGGGCTCCGCTGTTGAACCCGACGACGAGCACCGCCATGACCGCGGCGACGGCCGCGAGCCCGGCCGCGATCAGCCGGCCGTAGCGGATGATGATGGGCCGTCCCGGCACCCGGCCGGCCAGTTTGCCGGAGGCGATCAGCGAGCCGCTGAAGGTGAGCGCGCCGATCAGCACGTCGAGCACGCCGGTCACTTCGGCCTGGGTGGAGGCCGGGTGTTCGCCGAGCGCGATCAGCGCCGCGGCGCCGCCACCGACCGCGTTGAACAGTGACACCAGCTGCGGCATGGCGGTCATCCGCACCCGGCGGGCCGCGACCAGCCCGGCTACCGCGCCGCCGGCTGTGCCGAGGCCGAGCGTCCAGGCCGCGTACGCGGTGATCTGCCCGCCCTCGGCCAGCACCACGACCGTGGTCGCGAGGGCCAGGCCCATACCGGCCGCCGACACCTGGTTACCGCGCCGGGCCGTGGCGGGCGCGTTCATCAGGTGCAGACCGATCACGAACGCGGTGGCGCAGGCCAGGTAGACCAGGTGGACGATCGTGTCGAAGGCGCTCACGACCGGCTCCGGAACATGGCCAGCATGCGGTCGGTGACAAGGTAGCCGCCGGCCACGTTCATCGCGGCGAAGAAAGCCGCCACGGCCAGCAACGCATACCCGGCCGGAGTCGAGATGCTCGCGGCCAGCAGCATCACCCCGACCAGCACCACCCCATGGATGGCGTTGGCCCCGGACATCAACGGCGTGTGCAAGGTGGCCGGCACCTTACTGATCACCTCGAAACCGACCAGCAACCCGAGCGTGAAAACAGTCAGATCGGCCAGCAGCAGCGGACTCAT
>NZ_JAMQOL010000129.1:0-1170 GCF_023717965.1 Paractinoplanes hotanensis
TTCACCAATCCGGTGGTGTGGCAGGACTTCGCCGACGGCGACATCATCCGGGTCGGGGACGCCTACTACTACTCGGCCTCGACCATGCACTACTCACCCGGCGCGCCCATCCTGCGCTCCTACGACCTGGTCAACTGGGAATACGCGGGCCATTCGGTGCCCCGGCTCGACTTCGACTCCACCGCCTACGACCTCACCGGCACCCGCGCCTACGTCAAGGGCATCTGGGCCTCGGCATTCAACCACCGCCCCAGCAACAACACCTACTACTGGCTGGGCTGCACCGAGTTCAACCGCACCTACGTCTACACCGCCGCCACCGTCGACAGCACCTGGTCGAAGAAGGCCCGGATCAACAAGTGCTACTACGACGCCGGCCTGCTGTTCGACAACGACACCCCCTACGTCGCCTACGGCAACGGCACGATCAGCGTCGCCCAGCTCAACACCGACCTCACCGCCGAAGTGCGCTCCCAAACCGTCTACCAGACCCCGTCGAACATCGGCACCCTCGAAGGCGCCCGCATGTACAAACGCGGCAACTACTACTACATCTGGCTGACCCGCCCCGCCAACGGCCAATACGTACTGCGCTCCACCAGCCCCTTCGGCCCGTACGAACAACGCCAAATCCTGCTCGACCTGCCCGGCCCGATCCCCGGCGGCGGGGTCCCCCACCAAGGCGGCCTGGTACAAACCCAGAACGGCGACTGGTGGTACATGGCCTTCACCGACGCCTACCCCGGCGGCCGGATGCCCACCCTGGCCCCGATCACCTGGACCGGCGACGGCTGGCCGGTGCTGCAGACCGTCAACGGCCGCTGGGCCACCACCTATCCCCGGCCCAACCTGCCGTGGCGGCCATTGGCCCCGATGACCGGCAACGACACGTTCGCCGGCACCACGCTCGGGCCGCAGTACGAATGGAACCACAACCCGGACACGTCCAAGTTCAGCGTCGGCAACGGCTTGCGGCTGTCGACCGCCACCGTGACCAACGACCTGTACAACGCCCGCAACACCCTGACCCGGCGCATCCAGGGTCCGTCCTCGACGGCGACCGTGCAGCTCGACTATTCGGCCATGGCCAACGGCGACCGGGCCGGCCTGGCCATGCTGCGCGATCAGTCGGCGTGGATCGGCATCCGCAAGGACAACGGCAGCACCCGG
>NZ_JAMQOL010000013.1:0-142334 GCF_023717965.1 Paractinoplanes hotanensis
CGGGCCAGGCTCGGCTGGCGTGGCTGGGCTTGGTTCGGCTGGGGTCGGCGCGTCCGGCCCGGTTGGGGCGGGTGGCTCGGCGACTGCCGGCTCCAGCGTCTCCGCCGCGGCGGTGGGCGGCGTCTCCGGGACGGGACCATCGACGGTGACCGGCTCGGAGGCCCACGGCGCGAAGATGTTCTGAGACGCCGGCGGCGGCTCCGCGGGGTTGGCGACCTCCGGCTCCACCGCGACGGAGCCGGCATCGGTGGCCGAACTCCCGCTGTGGGCGTCGGAATCCGGCAGGTCCACGACGACCGGTGCTGAGTCGTCGAGGCCCGCTCCTCCACCGGCTGTGCCGCCGGCGGCGGACGGGTTCTCCCCCGCCGGGCCGACCGGGTGCCAGTCGGCGTTCTCCGCGTCGACCAGGCCGGACGCCTCGGAGCGGTCGGGCGGGGCAGTGTCACCGGGACCGGCGGTGCTGCCGGGGACTCCCGGCATTCCGGGCATCATCGGCGGCACGGTCGAGGACGAGCCCGGCGTGATTGCCGTCTCCGGGCTCTCGACGTCGGGAAGCTCCGCCGCCTCGGGCGGCGCGACCGAAGGGCCGTCCGTCACGCCGAACCCGGTCGGTCCGGTCCACTCCGGGACCACCAGGCCCGAGCCGCCCGCGCTCGTCCCGTCCGGCGCGGCGGGGATGTCCACGGACGGCCCGGCCGGGGTCCAGTCCGAGCCGTCGGCCCCGATCAGGCCGTTGGCGTCGGGAGTGTCCGGCAGGCCCGCTCCCCCGGTCCCGCCAGCCGGCCCCGTTCCCGGTCCTTGACCAGGCATCATCGGTGTGCCGGGGGCCGGCTGCGCCCCGGAACCACTGCCCTCACCGGCGCCGGCCGCACCGTCCGGTTGTTCCCCGGCCGCCGGCAGGTCCACACCGGCCGCGATCCCGCCGCCGATCGAACCAGGCTCGGCCCCGCCCGGTGTCACGGCGCCCGTGTCCGGGGGTGCGGTGCTTCCGTCCGGAAGTGTGAGGTCCGCGGACGGTGGCAGGATGCTCCCGTCCGGGGCTGTGGTGCTTGCTTCCGGGCCTGTGGTGCTCGGAGCCGGCGGGTCAGGAATCACCAGACCGGTGCCGCCGGCTTCGGCGCCGCCCGGTGCGCTCGGCAGCTCGACGCCCGCGCCCGACGGCTTCCAGCTGTCGGCGTCGCCGGTGACGAGGCCCTGCGCGTCCGGCGCGTCGGGAAGTCCCGCCCCCGGACCACCGGGGCCGCCCCCGCTGCCGGGCATGCCCGGCATCATCGGCGCGCCCGCACCCGGGATCGGGGTCCCGGTTCCGCCCGTAGCGGGAGCCACCGGCGATCCGGGCTCGGTCAGACCGGCGCCACCGGCCCCGACCCCGCCGGGCGCCGAGGGACCGTCCACACCAGCACCCGGTGAGTCCCAGTCGGCAGCGTTCCCGGTCACGAGACCACTCGCGTCGGGAGCTTCGACCCCAGCCCCGGATCCGCCGCCCAGGCCACCACCCGCACCCGGCGCGCCCGGCATCGCCGGCATGCCACCGCCGAGGCCGGCACCGCCCGGCAGGACGCCTGATGGTGCCTCCGGCGCACCCACCCCGGGCACCGACGACTGCCAATCACCAGCGTCACCGGTCACCAAACCACCCGCATCCGGAGCCTCCGGAACGCCGGCGCCACCAGAACCAGGGCCACCGCCGGAACCCGGCGAACCCGGCATCATCGGCATGCCACCCCCCAGACCCGCACCGCCCGGCAGCACACCCGACGGCGCCTCCGGAGCACCCACCTGCGGCACCGACGACTGCCAATCATCGGCATCACCAGCCACCAGACCACCCGCATCCGGAGCATCAGGGACACCCCCACCACCGGCACCGAGCCCACCACCGCCAGGCGCGCCCGGCATCATCGGCATCCCGCCACCGAGGCCCGCGCCGCCGGCGCCGACACCGCCGGGGGCCTCGGGCGCGCCCACGATCGGGGCCGCGCCGCGCCAGTCGTCCTTGTCGCCTTCGAGGAGGCCGCCGGCGTCGGGTGCATCGGGGACGCCGGGCGGGTTCATGCCGCCGGCCCCGTTGCCACCGCCGGGAGCGCCACCGATCGGCAGGCCCGAACCCGGAGCGTTGAGGCCGGGAGCGTTGAGACTCGGAGCATTGAAGCCGGGAGCGTTGGCGCCGGGAGCGTTTGAGCCCGGAGCGTTGAGGCCGGGCACGTCGATGCCGGCGTTGTTCGCGCCGAGGCCGCCCGCCGTGGGCGGGCCGGGCACAGTGGGCGCTTCGACCCGGCCGTTGCCTGAGCCCCTGCCCCCGGGGGCGGTGACTTCCGGCGTACGGGAATTGTTTCCGAAGCCGCCCGCGCCCGGAGCGTTCGGCACCACCGGTGGCACGAAGCCGCCGCCCGTGCCGCCGGGGCCGGTCCCGCCCGGGCCCTCCAGGCCGGGAAGGCCGCCGCCAGTGCCGCCCGGACCGCCGCCAGGCAGGGACAGGCCGGAGGGCGGCGCGTTCAGCTCGGGCGGAGCGAGGGTGTTGGCCGCGGGGCCGTTACCGGGGTTGAAGGCCGGCGTCGACACGTTCGGCGGGGCCACGGAAGGGGTCGAGACGTTCGGGGTCGAGATGTTGGGAGTGGAGATGTTCGGAGTCGAGATGTTCGGGGTGCTGATGTTGGGCGTACTGATGTTCGGGGTGGAGATGTTCGGGATCGAGATGGCGGGCGGGGTGGTGAGCACGGGCGTGGTGAACACCGGGGTGGTGAAGTTGGGCGTCGTCAGATTGGGCGTGCTGACCTCGGGTGTGCCGGTGCCGTCCGGCGGGACCACGGAGCTGTACGTGAAGTCGTACTGCCCGGCCACGGTGCCGACCACCTGGGACATCTGACGGGCCATCGGCTTCTCGAACTGGGTGCCGCTGATCGGCACCATCTTGCCGCTGCCGTCACCGACGCCGTTCTGCGCGGCGATGTGCGCCCACGACGCGTCCAGGTGGTGCATGGCCTGCTGCGCCCACGACAGGTAGTTCGCGCTGGTGTAGAGCTGGTTGGGAATGGAGTTGATGTTGTTGGTGCCGGCCGCCCCGGCGATGCGCTCGGACTGGTTGCCGAGCCAGTCGGCGAAGTGCTGCATCTTGGCCAGGAACGCGTCGGCGGCCTGCCCTTGCCACGCGCGGTCCGGCCCGGCGATGGCGTCGGACTGCCGGCGAACGAAATCCTCGAGGTAGGCCAGGGTCTCCTGAGCGCGCTGGAAGGCGACCGCGGCGTCCATCACCGACTGGGCGCTGACCAGCTCGGCCGCAGCGGCCTGCCCCTCCTCGGTGGCCAGCGCGGCGCCACCGTTCACCGCGGCCAGCAGCTTGCGCCAGCCCCGCTCCTCCTCGGCCCAGGCCTCGTAGTCGAGCAGGTTCGTGGTGTCGACGGTCTGAGGACGGAAGGTCGCGTCTTCCTCCGCCGAGTTCTGCCACTTGTCGTCCGCCATGTCCCCGCCCTCGTGACCGCGCTGAAAAGAGAACCGCTACTGGTCGCCACCGGTGGTGGTGCCGTCGGTCTTCCCGTATTCCGAGAGTTTGTCGATCTTGCCCCAGGCGTTGCCCATGTTCTCGCCGAGCTGGGTGGTGGACATCTCGTTGAACTCCTCGGCGTTGTCGTAGCTGTCCGCGATCTTGAGCAACCCGTCCTTGACCGCGAGCAACGCCTCGTGCGAGGCGAGAAGCAGACCCATGGCGTCGCCGCGCAAGCCGGAGGAATCGGCGCTGGCGCCCTCGATCTTCTGCCGCAGCACCTCGGCCTTGGCGAAACCACCGGGCCGCATCTGGATGTCGCTGAGCTGCGTGCGGGCCTGGAGAATGAGGTTGGAGCCGCTGTCGTCGAGCCCGACGATGGCGCCGATCTGGTTGGCCACGTGCCGCAACGCCTCGGTGCTCACCGCCAGCTCCTGGTTGGGGTTGTCACCGCCGGAGTACTCGGCGTCCTCCGGGTGCTCGAAGGTGTTCTCCGGCATGTCGAAGGGCGGGTTGTCAGCGTCGTACTGGTCGACGGTGACGTTGTCCTCCTGGGTGATGTCCTCGTTGTGCTCCTCGACGATCGCCTTCCACTTGTCGTGCTCGATGACGTCATCCTTGTACCAGTCGAGCAGCGCCTGCTCGTCGTCGTCCCAGTCGATGTCACCGT
This sequence comes from Paractinoplanes hotanensis, assembly GCF_023717965.1. Lineage (NCBI taxonomy): Bacteria > Bacillati > Actinomycetota > Actinomycetes > Micromonosporales > Micromonosporaceae > Paractinoplanes > Paractinoplanes hotanensis. The sequence continues at coordinate 4,152 of NZ_JAMQOL010000013.1, forward strand.
CGTAGTCGTTGCGCCACCGCTCGATGACCGAGCGGGCCCAGCCGTCCTCGAAGCCGTGTTCCTTGTCGTACTCGGGCAGCACGCCGACCGCGTCGACCGCCTCCGGGTTGGCGTAGCTGAAGTCGATACTCATCGGGCCGATCTCCCTTCATGGGTGGAGGAAGGCCGGCCACCGGGTCGCGGCGGCCGGCGTACGCCAGTCGTCAGCCGCCGCGGACGTCGTTCCAGATCTGCGCGTGCCGCTGCTCGGTCGTGCCGTAGTTGTCGGAGATCTGCAGCAGGGTGACCCGGGCCTGGTCCAGGTAGACGGTCATCTGGTCGGCCGACTGATTCCAGGCCGCCTTGGACACGTAGTACTGCTGCTGGGCGGCGCCGGTCCACTCGGCCAGGCTGGCCTCGACCGTCTGCTCCATCTGGCCCAGGGCCGACTTGATCCTCTGGTTGATCGCGTTCATGTCGTAGAGCACGGCGTCGGCCTGCTGGAAATTGAACGTGTAGTTCGACATGCGGTCCTCCTTCGTGAGTTCGGTCGGTCAGACGCCGGGCAACGCGGCGCCGAAGGAGGCGGCCGTGTTCGACGCGTCGTCCTCGGCCTGGATGTAGCCCTTGGTGGTCACGCCCATCACGTCGAGCATGTTGACGAGCTCGTTGATGACCCGCTGGAAGGCGCCCTCCCAGCTGTCCATGGCCTGGTTGAAACCGGCCGAGGCCTGACCGGTCCAGGAGGACTGCAGCGTGGCCATCTGGCTGTTCACGGCCTGCAGCGAGCCGGTGAACTCGGTCGCCTTGTCGGAGAACTCCTGGGCAGCACGCTGCATGCCCTCCTCAGTGGTCTGCACCTGTGGCATCGTCACGGCTGAAACTCCTCACGTCTGGTGCCGCTGGTCACGTCTGTGCCCGGGCGGGGATCCACCACCGCGAGCACAAGAGTTTTCGTCGATCACCCACGGCCGCGGCAAGGACGCCGTACGGGTGGATGTCCGAAAGACGGGCAAGAGTGCACTCGATCGCCCGATACAGGGCAGGCCCGCGGACGGCTAGGGAAACGCACCTGCACGAAAGTCCTCCGATAACGCGGCGAGGCTTCCCCGCCCCGGATCGCCCGATCTTCACTGGACGCCGACGTGGAGGTGGCCATGGATTTCAATGAGCGCATCGAGAGCCTGTTCGAGGAATATCAGCGCCAGCGCAACAGCCTCACCGAGATGCAGCAGAAGATGCGGGCCCTCACCGCCACCGCCACCTCACCCCGCCGTGAGGTCACCGTCACCGTCGGGCAGAACGGGGTGCTCACCGACATCCGGTTCCCCACCTCGGCCCACAAGCGCCTCACGCCGGCCGACCTGGCCGAGGTCATCCTCGCGGCGTACGGCGAGGCCAGACAGGACGTGACGACCCAGGCCGCAGCCGTGCTGGCGCCGATGCTGCCGGACGGGGCGGACGCCCGGGCGATGGTCGACGGCAGCGCCGGCACCGACGCCTATCTGCCGGCCCAGCCGCGGATGGCCACGAGCGTGCGGGAGATGCTCGGCCTGGGACGGGCGCCGCGATGACCCAGCCGCGCGGGCGCCTGTTCGTCGACCCCGACGGTGTGGTGTCGGTCGGCGACGCGTACGACGAGCACGTGCAGATGTACGACACGTACCTCGCCAACCTGGTGGCACTGCGCGAGCGCTACGCCAACGCGTGGGGCGACGACGACATGGGCCGGCAGTTCTCCACCAAGTTCCTCGACGGCCTGGACAACCTGGAGGGTCTGATCGGCGGGGTCCGGGGCACGTTGAGCTACACCTCGGAGGGGCTGCGGTCGTTCGGGAAGGCCTACGCGGAGGCCGACGAGAGCGCGCGCGAGGTCGGTCTGCGGATGGCGGGGGACTTCGAGGAGTCCTTCGCGCCCAAGACCCGCCACGCCCTCGCCGCGCGGGTGGAGCCGGCCCAGACCGTCGAGGGCGAACCACTTCCCGGGCTTCAGCCCACGCGCATGAGGGGCGCGGCGCGGGCCGAGGAGTTCGCCGAGGGCGAGCTGCGGCCGGCGTTTCTGAGCAGGCGGGCGGCGATCGCACCGATCAAAGGTGATCATGTTGAGGGCGAGCGGCAACCGGCTTTCCTGAGCGGACGCGCGACACTCACACCCGTCGAAGGCTTTGTCGAGAGCGAACTGCAACCGGCCTTCATCAGCGAACGTGCGGCAATCGAGCCGATCGAGGGTGAGTCGCTACCGGCCTTCGCGCCGAGCACGCTGACCCCGGCCTCGCCGATGATGCCCGCGATTTCGAGCATGATGCTCAAGCCCGAATACGCGGAGGCCCGGATCGGCGGCGAACCGCTGCCGCCCGGCTACCGGTTGCAGGCCCTCAACCCCTTCCCCGACGGCACCACCAGGGTCGACGCCAACCTGTACGAGTCGATCACGCCCCTGGCCGGCACGCCGGTGACCACCGCGGACGGCCGCCCGATAGACCCCGAAGGCCGCCAGCTGTTCGTGGTCCGGGAGAACCCGGCCGCAGATGCGACGGCGCCCGGATACCAGCCGCTGGTGCTGAGCTATGCGCCGGACGGGACGCCCAGCCCCCTGATTCCGGGCGATGCCTGACTTCCACATCCCCAACGACCCCGAGTGGCAGTGGGCCTACGACCTGATTCTGTACGGGGTGGGGGAAGAGTTCCCGGAGGCCGACCCGACCGCGTTGCGAGGCATGGGCGAGGAGCTCTACGGGTTCACGAACGAGCTGCTGAACGGGGTCGGCGCCACCGCGAACCTGGGCTATGCGCTGGGTGGCAGCCTGAACGGCCCGGCCGCGGACGCGTTCGCGCAGTTCCAGGGCGACATCACCCGTAGCGTGCCGACGGGCGGCCAGATCTCCACGGCGCTCGGGGACGCCGCCTACCAGTTCGCCCTGGACTCGGAGTCCACCCAGTACAACATCGTCATCGCGGCGTTCACCCAGGTCGTCGAGATCGCGATCGCCATGGCCACCGGCTTCGGGGCGGCCGCCGTCCCCGGCCTGATCAAAATCGGCCAGGAGATCGTCGGCGCGCTGGTCAACTTCCTGCGCGCCCGGCTGCAGAACCAGCTGCTGAGGCTGGTGTGGGAGGGCCTCGAAGAGGGTCTGGAGGAGCTGTGGCAGAGCGCCGCGGCCCAGCTGACCCAGATTGCCGAGGGCAACCGCAAGGGCCTCGACTACAAGGACCTGGCGATGGCCTTCGCCGGCGGCGTCTTCATCGGCGCCGGAGTGAGCGGCATGCACCAGATCGCCGGCAAGTTCTATCCCAAGATCAATAAGAACGTCTACAGCCGCGAGACGCTGTCCGGCCTGGCCGAGACCTTGTTCGAGGGCTTGTTCACGATGATGGTCGGCGGGAGCGGCTTCAACCCGTTCGCCACCTTCTCGTCCTCGGTGCTCGGCGGCATGGCCCATCATTACGCCACGGAGTTCGGCGACCAGTTCGGCCCGTCCGCGGACCCGAACGCCCTGAAGCCACCGCCGGCGCTGAACACCACCGGCCCCGGTCCGGGCTCCCAGAACCCGACCACGATCGAGGGCCCCGACGTCCCCACGGGCGCCGGCCCGACCAACGCGGGCCCCACAGCCACCGGTCCCACAGGCGCAGGACCGACCGGCGCAGGACCCGTGGACGCAGGACCCACAGGCGCAGGACCAACCGGCGCAGGCCCAACCAGCGTGGGACCGACCGATGCTGGGCCCACGGAAGCCGGCTCATCGGGGACTGCGACTGCAGGTGCCGCAACCGCGGGGGGCGCGACTGCAGGGGGCGCAACCGCGGGGGGCGCGACTGCAGGTGCCACAACCGCGGGCGGAGCGACGGCGCCGGGCGACGCTGAAGCACCCGCGCTCGGTGGGGGTAACGCAGCCCCGGCGGCGACCAACGGGCAAGGTCCGGTCGGCGGCCCTGCGGCGAACACGTCGGGACCGGTCAGCGCCGGCCCGCCCGCACCGGCCGACGCGTCCGCCCCGTCCAACAACGGTGCGTCCGATCCCGTCGGTACGAACACCTCCGCTCCTGCACCAGCGGCACCGGTCACGGGCAGCGAACCCAACCCGGCCGATGCCAGCGCACCCGCTTCCGCCGGAACGGGCAACCTCGGTACGCCGAACCCGGCCACCGCCGACACACCCGCTCCCGCCACCAACGACACACCCGACACGGCCAACGCCAACCCACCCGCACCCCCGGCCAGCAGCAACCTCGGCACACCGAACCCGGCCACCGCCGACACACCCGGCGCCGCCACCAGCGGCGCACCCGACACGGCCGACGCCAACCCACCCGCACCCGCCGTCACCGGGCCGAGCGACGCCGGTATGCCGGCTCCGGCCTCGACCACCATCGGCAACCCTGACTCCACCGGTAATAAGGCGGGCGGTCCGGACGGCGCGGGGGTGCAGGGTCAACCTGGCGCGACGCCGTCGACCGCTGCACCCTCGGCTACAGGAGCCGGCCCCGTCGGCTCACCGGCCAACCCGGGAAGTCCGACGTCCAGCGGTCCGAATGCCCCCGGCCCGGCTGACCGTGGTACTCAGCCGCCGTCCACGAATGCGGCTCCGACCGGTGCGGGCATTCCCCCCAGCGCTACCGGAAGCGCCGTCGCACCCTCTTCGAATGTTTCCGTCGTTCCGGCGCCCTCGGCGCAGACCGGGCCTGGGGCGATCCAGACCGACGGGCCCGCGGGCATCTCGGCCCCGTCCGGCAGCTCCCCCGGCCCGGCGGGCGGTCTGCCCGGCTTCGACGCAACGTCGCCGCTCACGGCCGGAACCACCTCGCCCACCAACAACGCCCCCGCCACCAGCGACGCGCCGCCCCCCAGCAGCGAGGCTGCCTCCAGCCTGGTCACAGCCCCACCCGACAGCGCTTCGGTCTCCCCCGACACGACGACTCCGACCAGCGCACCTTCCACAGCAACCCCGGGCTCAACGACCTCGGACACAGGCGCGGAAGACCGAGACACATCCCTGCCCGGCTCGGCGACACCAACGGCGACCGCCCCAGCCTCGCCCCTCCCAGGAACGACCGGGCCAGGCACGACCGGGCCAGGCACGACCGGGCCAAGCACGACCGGGCCAAGCACGACCGGGCCAAGCACGACCGGGCCAAGCACGACCGGGCCAAGCTCACCACTCCCAGGCACGACCATCCCAGGCTCGGTCTCATCAGCCGCTCAACCTTTGACGGGGACGACCGGCACCCCGACCACACCACCTGCCTCCTCGGACGGCGGGATTCGGAGAACAGACAGCAGCCCCTCCGCCGCGGTCGGGCCAGTCGGTGGGCTGTCGGTCGAAGGTCCGTCGTCCGACTTCGACGGGACCGCGTCGACGAACCACACCGCCCCGCCTGACCAGGCGCCCGCGGTAGCCGGACCGAATGTTGACACCGGCCTGTCGCAGGAGCCCAGCAGGTCCGACACAACTCCGGCGCCACTGGACGGACCTTCGACAGAGCCCGCCGCCATCACTCCGGCCGACGACACCGCCACGGAGACGACGCCGAAGAGCCAGACGGAGATCTCGCCGAGAACACAGCAGGCCGACACTCAGCCGGAGACCTCGCCCGAACCCGCGACAGAAGCCCGACCGCAGAACAATCAGAACACCCAGCCAGAGCCCACGACGGAAGCCCGACCGGACAACCAGCAAGAGCCCACACCCCAGGCCCGACCGGACAACCAGCAAGACACCCAGCCGGAGCCCGCGGCCGAGGACCGCTCGGACGTCCGGCGGGAGACCGAGCCGGACTGGGACGACGACCCCGCGTCCGACGTCGACTCGGTCTTCGACGACGACCGGGCGTCCGAGGTGGACTCCATCTTCGACGACGACGGCTCGGACACGGACTCGATCTGGGCCGAGGAGCTGGAGTTCGCCGGTTCGTTGCCCGTGCACGACACCGCGCCCACTCCCGGCAAGGTGCCCGGCGGTCTCACGCTTCTCGACCCGCACGACAACGCGGCCCTCGACGCGGCCGCCACGGTCCCCCCACGGACGGACCAGTACTTTATTTTCGCGCACGGCACCCCGGACGGCGTCGTGGTGGACGGCAAGCTGGTCACCGCCCCGCAGTTGGCCGCGCTCGTGCACAACGACCCGGACTCGCGGGGCAAGAAGATCGTGCTCGTCTCGTGCGACACCGGCCGCGACCCGGACGGTTTCCCGGCCGACCTGGCCCGCGAGGTCGACCACCGGCGCCGGGACGATCCCGGCTACTCGGGGGACACGTCGGTCGTCGCGCCGAGCGACACAGCGTTCGTCACGCCGTCCGGCAAGGTCATCACCGCGACCGTCGCGGCCGGACCGCACCAGGTGGTGCCGGGTCAGTGGAACACCGTGTCGGCCAAGGGGGTGACGGCCGAACCCGAGATGGGGACCGCCGACGACCTCGCGCTGGCCGTGGCGTTCCCGTCCCAGGTGCCGCCGTTCGCGGGGGCCGGGCGGGTCACGCGCGCCTACGACGTACGGGCCGGCAAGGGTCCACCGTTCACCCGGACCATCCCGGAGCCGGAGATCGTGGACCGGGGGCCCGACGTCGTTCCCCGGTTCGTCGTCCGGCGGCCCACGATCGCCGACGAGCACCCGCCGATCCAGGTGTCCCCGGACGGCACGCTCGCCATCAACGCCGAGCCGGCGGGCCGGAAGAACGAGTTTTACACGACGCCGGAGCGGCTGGACGGACTCAACCGGCAACTGCGCGCGGCCAACAGCGCCGTCACGCTGACCGCCACGCCCGAGAACACGCTCACGGTCGACGGCGCCACGCTCGTCATGGTGCAGCCGAGCTTCGACCGGGCCATGCCCTCGGTCTGCCGCGACTTCGCCGCCAACGTGCTGGGCGGGGATCCCAGCCATGTGGTTCTGCGCCCCGACGGGCAGCAGGCCCGCGCCGTTCCGGTGGTCGCCAACGACGGCATGGAGGTCACCGGGGTCTTCCACCTCGCGCAGGCGTTGGCCGGGGACTCGGGCCCCCGGACCACGGCCCAGGCCCGCGATGTCATGGCGCAGGACCAGCGCAACCACGGCCGCATGGACGGCGCCCCGCGGCCCGGCCGCGACTACGGCCTCGCGGTCAACCAGAAGCCGGACATGGTTGCCGCTTCGCAAGCGATCGGCGTCAACCAGTTCGCTCGCGCGCGGGTCGGCGAGGGCTATCTCACTCAGTCGATCAGCGATCGCGGCCAGGGCCGGGACGCCGCGTTCGACATCGACCATTCGCGCACCGGGGCTCCGGAGACGCGCACGGGGGCGTACGGGTATCACTTCGCCGGGGTGGTCGCGGAGAGCGCCGATTCGGCGATGCACGTGACACTGGAGAACTCGCGTCCCAATTCCAAGGTGGAGGATCTGGCCACGGAGGCGCTGCGCCTCAACGTCGAGCAGTTCGAGGCCGATCCGAGCCGCACCGACGACCGTTACCGGGCCGAGTTCGAGCGGCTGGCGCCGAAACTGAACGACCCGGACGCGTTCGCCAAGGCGGCCACCATCGCACGGTTGCAGTTGCTCAACGACTCACCGGAGGTGGTCAACAACGAGAACCTGTGGCACTTCCGGGCCTGGGGCGATACCCCGGCGCAGTCGCACTTCGCCGCGCAGCAGCAGTCGCCGTCGTTCGTCAACCCGATGACGCTGGTCGTGGTGGGGGGTCACGCGGCCCGTACGGCGGCGGTCGACTTCGCGCCCGGCGAGCAGACCGTCGATCCGGACACCCCGGCGATGCGCTCGTTCGTGCAGACCGCGGCCAAGGTGGCGGACTGGCGGGCGGCGCAGGGCCTGGGCCCGCCGGCGATCAGCGTGGAGGCGGGGGCGAACGGTCGCGGGCTGGTCCGCCTGCTGCCCGACTCGATGCCGAACACGCACGCGACCGAGATGGCCCAGAACCGCGCCGACTCGGTCCGCGACGCGCTGAGGCACCAGTTCGCCGAGCGGGGCGGACCGGCCACCGGGATCCCGATCCAGACCGGTTCGCGCGGACGCCGACCGGCGCCCGGCCCCGGCCCTCGGGAGCACCGCCGCCGCCGTACGCTCGTCGACCTCGACACGTCCCCGGCCGGCACCAGGAGCGCCGCACCCCGGAGCGCCCCACCGAGCCCGCCCGAGACAAGCAGGTCAGAACCGGACACCGGCGTCACCGGCCCGCAGCGCGCCGATCACCAGGCGGCCCTGGCCGGCGACAACGCCGCCGAGACCGCGCGGCCCGCGATCGACGGTCCCTGGGCGGCGTTCGGCACCGACGGTCGCACCGGGCCGGAGATCCGATCGGCGCTGGACAACGGATTCCGCCGCTTCGACCTGGCCGACAGCTACCGCAACGTCGACGCCACGGCCGAGGCGCTCACCGGTCCCGGCGCCCCGCCGCGGGACGCCGTGGAGGTCGTCTACAAGTTCGACGTACGGGAGAACGAATCGGCCGACCAGCTCACCGAGCGCCTGACCGGCGTGGCCGAGCAGTTCGGCGGGCGGCTCGACAGCGTGCTCATCCACAACATCGACGGCGGCAGCCGCGACGCCACCCAGCGGGCCTGGGACGTGCTGGCCGGTCTGCAGACGGACGGCCGGATCGATCGGATCGGCCTGGGCAACGTCCGTGACGAGCACCTCGACCAGCTGACCGAGCTGAACGCCCGCTCGCCGGTGGGCATCCTGGAGAACTCGCTCGACAGCCTGCTGCGCGACACCGGGGTGCAGGACTTCGTCAACCAGGCCGACCAGCGCGGCGAGCCGTCCCCGGAGGTCCATTACTACGGCGTACGGCGTCTCGCCTCGTCCATGGGCCTGGACAGCCCGGCCGACCTGCGCGGACTGGCCAGCGCGGTGTCGACGTTCTACGGCGACGCCCCGACCCGCATGATCGTCAGCAGTGGCCGCCCGGACCGGCAGGCCGCCGCCCGCGACGACTTCGACCTGGCGCCGGAACATCCGGACCACGACGGCGTCGACCAGTTCGACGCGCAGGTCAAGGTGTTCAACTGGCGGCAGCGCCCCACGTTCGCCACCACCAACGGCCCGGACGTCGAGCTTGATCCGCCGCTGCGGCAGTGGCTCAACGACGCGGTGACCGACTCGGCGGCCGTACGCGCGGAGATCACCGCGGAGGCGAACGCCCGGAACCGGCCCGTCGACGCGGACTTCATCGCGCACTGGCTGACCGACCGGAACGTGATCGACAGCCCGGAGACCTTGGACGACGTACGGATCCCCGAGCGCTACGGGCTGCGCAGTCAGCACGTGGACCGGTCGCTCGGCAGCGTGCTGCGCGACCTGCTCGGCAACACGAGCTGCGACTGGAAGGCCGCGATCGAGCTGACCCAGCTCACGCTGACCCCGGTGGACGACTGGAACAACCTCTACCCGCACTTCGGCGAGATCGTCACCACGCAGGCGGGCACCGGCAGCGACATCGCCTCGGACGCCGGATCGCGCACGTCGAGCTGGGCGGTCACCGACGTGCCGGCCGAGGTCCACGACAACCCGCCCGCACCCCGCGACGTTCCGGCCGGCATCACCCTGCTCGACGACACCGAGGCCCTCAACCTCGAGACGGCCCGGAACTTCGCGCCGCGCGCGGGCCAGTTCCTGGTCTTCGCCCACGGCACACCCCAGGGCCTGGTCGTCGGCGGCAAGCTGGTCACCGCCCCGCAACTGGCCCGGATGCTGCACGACAACCCGGCCGCCCAGGGCAAGCAGATCGTGCTCATCTCGTGCGACACCGGGAGCGACCCCACCGGCTTCCCGGCTGAGCTGGCCCGCCAGGACGGCATCACGTCGGTGACGGCCCCCGACCGTACGGCGTTCGTCACCCCGTCGGGCCGGGTGCTCACCACCGACGCCACCACGTTCGACCCGGACGGCCGCCCTCGCCCCGACCTGACCAGTCCCGGCCACTGGAACACCTTCACCGGCACGGCCGTCGAGCCCGTCGAGTCGGGCCCCGACCTGCCCACCGCCGCCACCATCAGCGGCGACCTCAACCCCACGGCCGAAACAGTCAGGTCCGAAACAGTCAGGGCCGTCGGCGACCTTGATCAGGCCGTCGACTTCGGGCCCAAGAAGGTCACCAAGAAGGAGATGCTGGAACAGATCGACGGCGCCGCCAAGCGGTTCACCAAGTCGTACGGCGGCGGACAGTCTGGCCGCGCAGTGGACCGGTTCCGGTTGCGGTTCGCGCGCGACAAACGCCAAGAGCGCGCCGCGCAGACCCTCAGCCACCTCAGTTTCCAGCTGCACGACACGTTCCGCCACCTCCGCGATCAGCACCCCGCCCGGGAGAGCCTGCCCAAGGACCTCGAAGTCCAAGGCATGCTCATCAACAACCGGCTCGTGTTCGCGACCAACTACAACGCCACCGTCGACCTGCTCTCCGGTATCCAGCTTCCGCCCGGATCTGCCCCGCCCTTGCAACGTCTGCTCAGCCTCAACCAGAGCGACGCCCGCCGCCGCGCCCACCTCACCACCCAGGACGCCGACGAATACATCGGCCGGATGAACCGCAGCCAGGTCAAGCTGGACGCAGCGTTCGCCGGCGCCCGCGACAGCTCCACCGCGCGAGCCATGCAGGCGAACCAGTCCATCCAGATCGTCGACGCCGCCCCGGCCAGCTCAACCAGCCGCGCGACCCTGCGCGATCTACTGACCGACCCGCGCCACGAGGGCTCGGCCATCATGGTGCGGCTCGAGGACGCCGGCGACAGCTCGGTCCACGCCGAGCAGAAACTGATGCTGGCCGTCCTCAACTCCGGCCTCGACCCCGACGATATCCACGGCACCCACCTCGTCATGGGCAAATACCGGCCTTGTCTGGGTTGCTGGGCCGCGCTCAACGCGTACGCGAACGAGGGCTTCCCGGTCGACTTCGACCGCAACTACGGCAACTACTACACCGAGTCGGTCCGTTCGCTCATCGACCACATGCCCCAGCTGGCCGGCTCGGTGGCCGCGCAGGTGCGGGCGGCCGCCGACCGGCTGATGAGCGTCTCGGCGCTGTCCCGCCAAGCCCCGCCCTCGAACGCGGTGCACAACAACGGGCCGGAGACGGTCATCCCCGCCCACGACGCGCCCAACCGCGGCTACGTCACGCCGTCCGACAGCGAGACCGAATACAAGCAGCGGAATTACGAGACGACGGCGCGGAACCTGGACTTCGCGACCAGCAGCCGCGTCCGCACGCTGGGTACCGGACGGGACAAGCCGTTCGCACCCCGCGCCGCCCAACGGGTGCTGACCGACACCGAACGCGCCGAGCTGGCCACCGCCTGGAAAGTCCGCGACACCGCCCACGCCACCGCCCTGTTCAAATACCACTCCGCCCGCGGCGTCAGCAACCAGGAGATGTCCGAAGCCTCCGGCGCCAGCGCCGGCCACGTCGGCCGCCTCGTCAACGACAAGGACGGCCACGAAAAACGCGACGGCCGCGACAAAGTCCATCGCCGGGTCCAGTCCCGCAGCGCCCGCAGCGACACCGCCTCCACCACCGGCTCCACGTCCAGCAAATTCACCAAACGCCCCGACCTCGACTCCGACGGCCGGCAGACAATCCGCGACGCCATCCGCGGAACCGACTTCGGAAACAACTGGAAAGCCATCGAGAAGGGCGCGAACGGAAACCTGCAAGCACGGCACATGCCACCGGAGCTGAACCAGGCCCTGGCCGGGCTGCGGCAGCGCTACAACATACAGAGCCTCGCCGACTACGTGCACATCCCGCGCAAGAGCCTGCAGCAGCACCTCGACAAGCGGTACGGATCGGTCAACGAAGCCGCCACCCGCACCGCCGCACCGACCCGGCAGCCGAGCCCGATCGACGAGGAGATGACCGACGCACCGCCGGAACCCAGCTACGCCAGCTCGTCCCGGCTACCCGGCGTCCGCTACAGCGACACACCAACGGTCGCCCAACCGACCCGCATGTCCGACGTCCGCTACAGCTACACACCGACGGCCGGCGGATCGAGCCGGATGCCCGACGTCCGTTACAGCAACACGCCATCGACCGCCGAATCGAGCCGCATGCCCGGCGTCCGGTACAGCGAGGCGCCGATCCGGTACACCACCCAGCCGGCCGCCACCTCGCCGGTGGCCCAGCCGCCGCCCGTCAACACCCACCCCCTCTACACCGACGAGGCCGGTCGGACGGTCTACGCGAACGACCGGGGCACCCAGTTCTATCTGAACCGGGCCACGGGCCGGTGGCAGTACTACGACGAGTCGGACGGGCAGTGGCACGACTACCGGCCCGGCGACCCGTACGGAAAGGGCAAGGGGACATCCTGGGAGGCCACCGATGTCACCGGCACCCACCAGACCGCTCCCCCGGTCGTCGAGGTCCCGGCCGGCCTGGCCCTGCTCGACCCGGACCAGACCGACAACTGGCATGCCGCCCGCAACCACCGACCCCGCCCGGACGAGTTCCTGGTGTTCGCGCACGGCACCCCGGACGGCATCGTCTTCCAGAACAAACTGGTCACCCCCGAGCAACTGGCCGCCCGGATCACCGCCGACCCTCGCTCGCACGGCAAGCAGATCGTCCTGGTCAGCTGTGACACCGCCGCCGGCGACTACGACATACGCCTGTCCCAGCAACCCGGCATCACCGCCGTGACCGCACCCACCCAGACCGCCTGGATCACACCCAGCGGCCGCGTGTTGTCCGCGAGCCCGAACCTCGAACAAGCCGGCCAATGGCGGCACACCAGCGGCCACCCCCCGATCTCCCACCTGTCACCCGGCCAGGAACTGCCCACCACCACAGACGGCGCGGTCGCCTTCGGACGGACCAAGAAGGAACTGATCGCGGAGATCGACGACGCCGCCAAGCGGTTCACCAAGTCGTACGGCGGCGGACAGTTCGGCCGGGCCGTCGACGAGTTCCGGCTGCGGTTCGCGCGCGACAAACGCCGGGAACGCGCCGCGCAGACCCTCAACCACCTCAGTTTCCAGCTGCACGACACGTTCCGCCACCTCCGCGATCAGCACCCCGCCCGGGAGAGCCTGCCCAAGGACCTCGAAGTCCAAGGCATGCTCATCAACAACCGGCTCGTGTTCGCGACCAACTACAACGCCACCGTCGACCTGCTGAACAACGCCCCGATCCCACCCGGCGCCGGACCGCCCCTGCAACGCCTGCTCAGCCTCAACCAGAGCGACGCCCGCCGCCGCGCCCACCTCACCACCCAGGACGCCGACGAATACGTCGGCCGGATGAACCGCAGCCAGGTCAAGCTGGACGCGGCGTTCGCCGGCGCACGGGACAGCTCCACCGCGCGAGCCATGCGGGCCAACGACCGGCTGCGGATCGTCGACGCCGCCCCGGCCACCGCGGAGGGCCGCGGGCAGCTGCACGCGATGCTCACCGACCCGGCGTACCGCGGCACCACCATCGTCCTGCGCCACGCGGACAGCGGCGCCGATTCCGTGCACGCCGAACAGAAACTGATGCTGGCCGTCCACAACGCCGGCCTCGACCCCGACGACATCCACGGCACCCACTTGGTGATGGGCAAGTACCGGCCCTGCCTGGGTTGCTGGGCCGCGCTCAACGCGTACGCGGCCGATGGCTTCCCCGTCGACTTCGACCGCAACCACGGCAACTACTACACCGAATCCGTCCGCACCATGGTCGGCCTCATGCCGCACCTGGCCGGCTCGGTGGCCACGCACGTCCGGGCGGCTACCGACCGGCTGATGAGCGTCTCCGCGCTGTCGCGGCAGGCCCCGCCACCTGACGCGTACGAGAACAACGGCCTCGAGAAGGTCATCCCGGTGCACGACGCCCCGAACCGGGGTTACGTCACCGCCTCGGACTCGGAAACCGAGTGGGTCGAGAAACGCCGCTCGTACGTGACCACCAAGCGCAACCTCGACCTGGCCACCGGAAGCCGCGTCCGCACGATGGGCACCGGACGGGACAAGCCGTTCGCACCCCGCGCCGCCCAACGAGTGCTGACCGACACCGAACGCGCCGAGCTCGCCTCCGCCTGGAAAGTCCGCGACACCGCCCACGCCACCGCCCTGTTCAAATACCACTCCGCCCGCGGCGTCAGCAACCAGGAGATGAACGAGGCCTCCGGAGCCAGCGCCTCCCACATCGGCCGGCTCATCAAGGACAAAGACGGCCACGAGAAGCGCGACGGCCGCGAGAAGGTTCACCGCCGGGTCCGGTCCCGCAGCGGCCGTGGCGACACCGCCTCCACCGCCGGCTCCTCCACGAGCAAGTTCACCAAACGCCCCGACCTCGACTCCGACGGCCGGCAGACGATCCGCGACGCCATCCGCGGAACCGACTTCGGCCACGGCTGGAAAGCCATCGAGAAAGGCGCGGAGGCGAACCTGCAAGCGCGGCACATACCGGATGCGCTGAACCGGACCCTGGCTGAACTGCGCCGGCACTACAACATGCAGAGCCTCGCCGACTACCTGCACATCCCGCGCAAGAGCCTGCAGCAGCACCTCGACAAGCGGTACGGATCGGTCAACGAAGCCGCGGCCCCGACCCGGCAGCCGAGCCCGATCGACGAGGAGATGACCGACGCACCACCGGAACCCAGCTACGCCAGCTCGTCCCGGCTACCCGGCGTCCGCTACAGCGACACACCATCCATCGCCGAACCGACCCGGATGTCCGACGTCCGCTACAGCTACACACCGTCGACCAGCGGATCGAACCGGATACCGGGCGTCCGCTACAGCGACACACCATCGATCGCCGAATCCAGCCGCATGCCCGGCGTCCGCTACAGCGAGGCGCCGATCCGGTACACCACCCAGCCGACCGCCCCACCGGCGGCGCCGGCCAACGCCCGTCCGATCTTCGTGGACGAGGACGGCGACACGATCTTCGAGAACGACCGGGGCACCCAGTTCTACCTGAACCGCACCACCGGCCGCTGGCAGTACTACGACGAGAGCGACGGCCAGTGGCACGACTACCGGCCCGGCGACCCGTACGGAAAGGGCAAGGGGACATCCTGGGCCACCACCGACGTTCACGGCACGCACGAGGCGCCACCGCCGGCCGTCCCGGTCCCCGCCGGTCTGGCCTTGCTGGACGACTCCGAGGGCGCGAACTGGGCCATCGCCCGCCGCCATCAGGCCCGGCCCGGCGAGTACCTCGTGTTCGCGCACGGCACGCCCGACGGCATCGTGTTCCAGAACAAGCTGGTCACGCCCGCGCAGCTCGCCGCGCGGATCACCGAGGACCCGCGCTCGCACGGCCGGCAGATCGTGCTCGTCTCGTGCGACACCGGCGCCGACGACTACGACGTGCGGCTCGCGCGGGAGCCCGGCATCACCTCGGTCACGGCACCCACGACGACCGCGTGGACCACCCCGAGCGGGCGCATCCTCACCGCCTCGCCCGACCTGCGGCAACCCGGCAGCTGGCGGCACACCGGCGGGCACCCGCCGGTGACGCGCACACTTCCCGACCACGAGCTGCCCACCCCCGCGTACGCGAAGGCCTCGCTCGCCGGCGCGGTCGCGTTCACCCCGTCCCCGCCGCCGACCTGGTCCGAGCTGGCCGCCCGGCTGGAGAGCCTGGACGACTTCTTCGACGACACTCCCGACGCCGGCCCGCAGAGCCTCGCCGATCTGATCGCCAAGCTCGAAAGCCTCGACGACTTCTTCAACGACGACACCCCGGACACCGGCCCGGACGACAGCTCGGGCGTCGGCTCGGATGCCGGCCCGCAGACGATGGCCGACCTGGTGGCTCGGCTGGAGAGCCTCGACGACTTCTTCTTCGGGGAGGAGGCCGCGGCCGAGACCGCCCTCAAGAGCCAGCCCGAGGTGGACGCCGAGTTCGCCCAGCGACTGGCCGAGGTGACCGCGGCGAACAGGACGATCGCCACCGCCCCGCCCGACGTGCTTCGGGCCGGGCAGCACCCGGTGGCGTTGTTCGCCGCGCTCGGACGCAGCGAGGACGCCATGGACACGGCGGCCGAGAGCACCGCCCGCGCCCGTGAGCTGGTAATCGCGGCCGAGCGCCGGCACCGCGACACCGGCGGCCGGGTCGACCCGGCCCTGCGCACCGAGGCGGTCGCCCAGCTCAACGCCGCCCTGGCCAACCAGCGGGCGGCCCGCGACCACCACGCCGCCACCCTGAACGTGCTGCGCGCCGCCTTCGGCGACGCCCCGCACCCGCAACCAAGCCCCCGCCCACCAGCCCCGGAAACAGCCACCGCACCGAACACAGCCCCGACAACGCCACCGACCGGCCCCGGCCCGACACCGGGCACGCCCGCGACAACGCCACGGAACACCGGCCTGGAAGCACCGACCGGGTCGACTCCGCGGGCGCCGCGGACGAGGCCCGGCCCGCGTCCGCTCGACGTGCCGGACGCCATCGCCGAGGACGCCGAGGCCGAGGCGGCCGCCGAGGCCGAACCGGCCGACACCCCGCTCAGCGTCCGCCGCGCGCTGCCCGGCTATCTTCGCGAGAGCCGCGGCCTGGGCCTCGCCAAGCAGCTCGGCCGCACCGAGAACACCGACCTGGCCACCCCGCTGACCGAGGCCGGCGTCGACGCGGACACCGTGGCCCGCGTCCAGCGCCTCGCCGAGTCCGGCGTGGCCCCGTTCCTGGGCGACGGCCACCCGTTCCCGGTGACCGTCGGCAACCGCCCGGCCGAGCTGGTCGTGCGCGCGGTCTTCGACTGGTACGGCCTGACCGTCGGCGAGAAGGCCACCAAGCCCGGCCGGGCCGAGACCAAGACGGGTGCCAAGGACACCCGCACCGCCACCGCGAAGCACAACGCCCAGCTCGATCCCCGCGCCGCGTTCGCCGCCCTCCCGCCGCTGGTGGCCGACGTCGCCGCGCAGCTGCCGGCCGGCGCCAGCGAGACCCGGACGGCAGCCCACGAGAACGAGTACTCGCACAAGTCCACCGTGGACCTCGGCCGCGGACTCGACACCGTGGTCCCGGTGAAGTTCGTGCTCACCCTGCGCGACGCCAAGGGCCAGATCGGGCAGCGGACGACCGACGCGAGCGCGACCATCCGCGTGCCCAGAGGTCTCACCGGACCAGCCACCGCCCCCGCTGCCCACGCCGGATCGCTGCCGGCCCGGTTCGGGGTGGAAAGCACGACCGGCCGCCCGGCCGGACACCGGGACTTCTTCGACCAGGTCGCCGCGTTGCTTCCGGCCGAGGTGACCGCGATCGGCGCGCCCGGCCGCGACACGCTCCGGCGTTTCCTCGACGACGCCACGATCGCCGCCAAACTGCCGGCGATGGTCGCCGAGGACGGCGATCGGCATCCGGAGGCCGCGTGGATCACCTCGGAGCCGCTGCTGCACGCTCCCCGGCACGGGCGCAACCGGCTGCGCCAGGCCCGCGACGGCGTCGTGCAGATGCGGCTGGTTCCGCGCCAGGCGCAGGTGACCGACACCGTGGCCGAGGCCACCCACACCGACACGCAGACCCGCAGCGGCGAGGACAAGGACACGAACACCGCGACCCGCACGGTCGGGCTGACCGCGGCGGCCGGCGCCGGCACGGAGACCGGCGCGGTGCGGTTCGCGGTCGGGCCGCGGGTCGGGTTCAGCCGCACGACCGAGCACGGCCAGGAACACACCGTGGCCACCACGTCGGCCGAGACCAGCACGGTGACCGGCCCGGCCGGGCGCTACCACGTCGTCTACGACCTCGAGGTGCGCACCGTCGGGCGGCCGGCGACCCGCCTCGACGGGGCCGTGGAGAGCTTCCAGTGGGCCCGGCAGGACCGGATCGAGCGAGCCGGCCTGGTCACCGGAACCGACGGCGGCTGGCGAGGGTTGCACGGCCCGGACCGTCAGCGTTTCGCGCCCGCGCACGTCGAGCAGGGCACCTCGTTCGGGGGCACGATCGTCGACGACTTCAGCGGTGGCGACCAGCTCTACGAGGCGGTGTCGCGGGCGCTGCGCACCGTTCCCGGGCGGCGCGGGCACCGGGTGTTGTCGAACGCCTTCCTCGGCCAGTTCGACGACCCGGCCCTGACCGACGGGCTCACCGCCGGGGTGCAGGCGCTGATCGCGCGGGACACCAAGGCCCGCAACGCGCTCTCCGACCGGCAACTGGCCCTGCTGCTCGACCGCATCGTCGGGCCCGGTCTGGAGGTGCCGCTGGTCAAGAACGGCCACCTGCACGACTACCACACCGTGGTGAAGGTGACCGGCGTGGTCGGCGAGCTGTCCGACGGCGGCGTGGTGGCCGGCGGGGCGTTCGGCACCGGCGGCAAGCTGAAGACCAAGACCGGCACCCAGGCCGGCCGCACCCGCACCGACAAGGCCGAGGTGAGCGTCGAGGGACGCGTCTACGGCACGCTCGGCCGTCTGTTCGGGACGCTCACGTTCGGGCCGAAGATCACCCGTACCGGCGCCGAGTCGCACACGCTGGGGGTCACCCAGAGCGGCTCGCACACCCACGAGCACGGCGGCGCGCTGGACGACGACGGGTCGATCGCCGAGCAGCGGATGGTCGAGTTCCTGGCGCCGCTCACGCTGACCACCACCAGCACGTCGTACCGGCGGCTGAACACCAGCGGGCGGCGGCTCACGCTGGGCCGCCCGGGACGCGACATCCCCCGTACGGTGGAACCGCCCGCGCTGCCCGCGCGGAGTCACCGCGTGGACGTGCGCCTGCTCGTCCCCGAGCACCGCGTCACCACCACGCCGCCCGCACCCGGCCCGGCGGCCCCGCCCCCGGCGACCGTCCCCATCGAGCAGCCGCCCCCGGTCAGTCAGCTGCCCGGTGGCTACACCCGCGACCTCGACGGCAACCGGATCGAGGCGTTCAC
The DNA here is from genome assembly GCF_023717965.1 of Paractinoplanes hotanensis. Lineage (NCBI taxonomy): Bacteria > Bacillati > Actinomycetota > Actinomycetes > Micromonosporales > Micromonosporaceae > Paractinoplanes > Paractinoplanes hotanensis. Next base: position 22,924 of record NZ_JAMQOL010000013.1, read on the forward strand.
CGCGGCCGCCGACCTGCAGGCCGCGGTCAAGGAGACGCTCATCGCCGCGTCCGGCGACCCCATCTTCGGCTTCCCCGACGGCGTGTTGTCGGCCGCCGTCGCCGACACGTTCTCGCCGGAGAACCTGCGGGGTGACCCGCGCTTGTTCAGCCGGCCGATCGTGCTCGACGGGCTCACCCACCCGCGCCGGGTCGCCGACGTGCACGGCCGGGTGGGCGTCCGGCTGCGCCCGGCCAACCCCCAGGTGCTCTCCGGCGCCGAGTACGAGAGGGCCAAGCAGAGCCGGGCCGGCGGCGTGATCGGCAAGCAGAGCCGCGGCCACCAGTGGGAGGCGTCGGCCTCGGCCACCGGCAGCACCTCGCTGTCGGGGCTGACCGGGCGGGCCGGGCCGGGCGGCCTGCTGATGGCCCAGTTCCAGCCGTTCGTCCGGCGCTGGGGCCGGGCTCGCGGCCAGGAGCTGACCGGGAACGCGCGGCTGCGGCTGACCGGACGGCCGGAGCACCGGGTTCCCGTACGCCTGGACATCGAGGCCGAGGTCGTCGCCGAGACCCGCCGCCGGGGCAACATCGACCGCTTCGACGTGTTCTCCGATGACAGCGTGCACCGGGCCGGCCGTGAGCTGCGGCGGCCCGGGGCGGTGATCATGTGGATGACCGAGGAGCAGGTGCACCGGCTGCGCGAAGCCGACCTCGACCGCGCCCAGGTCGACCGTGACATCAGGCTGGGACAGGTCCAGCTGGCCGAGGCGGCCGGGCTGCTGCGCGAGCAGCGGGACGCGCTGGGCCGGCTGGCCCGGCGGCAGGTGCTCGAACGGGCAACGGCCGACCCCGCCACCCGCGGCGACCAGCTGCGCCTGCAGCGGCGGGCGTTCCGCGAGCTGCGGCTGGATCAGGGACGCGACCGGCTCGACCTGCGGACCCGGCACGCCGCCGAGATCGACGCGCTGACCGAGGCCAAGCGGGGCGAGCTGCTCGCCCTGGCCGCCGAGCGACCGGTCGCGGCCCCGGCCACGGGCGCGGGGCCGCGCACCCTGACCCCGCCGGGACGCTCGATCGGGCTGGGCGGGGTCAGCACGCCGGTCGACCTCACCGACCGCATCCCACACCTGCGGCGCCGGCTCGCCGAGACCCTGGGCGACCGCGCCGCCGAACGGCTGCTGCCGGTATCACCGCTGCGGACCCCGCACGACAACTCGCGGACGGTGCACGACTTCCTGGCCGACCTCGACCGGCACCTGGCGAGCGCCCTGAACGGCGGCCGCAGCCAGCCCCTGCGCCTGGAGGACCGGGTCAGCGGCCACACGTACTACCTCACCGCCCGGGCCCGCTTCCCGGACGCGCCCCGGTTCGCCGGCATCACCCACGTCGAGCAGCTCGGCACGGCCGGCAAGGTGGTGCTGACCACGACCGACACCCGCAGCTCGCAGCGGACGGCGTTCGGCCTCACCGGCGCGGCGCGGGTGATGGGCCTGTTCCGCGGGGCCGGGCCGGCCGGGACCGGGCACGGCCCGGCCAGTGGCACGCTCGCGGCCGGGCTGCGCGCCACGGCCGAGCTGTTCGGCCGCGACAGCAAGCGTGTGGAGACCGGCCAGGTGACCCACAAGCGGGCCGCTCAGGTCGCGGGCCCGGTCGCCACCTGGGACGGTGACGTCGAGATCGAGCTGACGATCAGCCGGGGCCAGCGCTTCGAGGACGGCGACGGCGAGACCAGCGGCGTGGTGGTGGCCCGGGACATCCAGGTGCGGCCGGTCGGGCTGCACACGCTGGCCGGCGACACCCTGCCCGAACCGGTGGCGGGCGACACCGGCCTGGGCCGGGCCGATCTGGCCGGCGCGCTGCCCCGGGCCCAGCGCACCCCGGCCGCCCGCCAGGCTTGGCGGGACGCCCCGGGGCATCCCCGGCTGCCCGAGGCCGGCCGCTTCGGGGTGGAGCACGTGCTGGCCGACCTGGACGACCTGCGGGCCGCCGCGGCGCGGGCGATCACCGACTCGGGCGGCGCGGTGGACGCCTCGACGATCGCCGCGTTGCGCGACGGCCTCAGCGTCGACAACCTGAGGACCGCGCTGCCGGCCATGCTCGACGGCGGGTTCCGGGTGCCCCTGCCCGCCGGCGGCGACCGCGTTCTGCACGTGGACGCCCGGCTCGTCCCGCATCCCCGCCTGGCCGGCGTGGACGCCCGGATCGAGCTGTCCGGCAGCCGGACGCACGACGAGGAGACCAAACTCGAGAAGACGACCGGCACCACGTACGGGGCCGGAGCGGTTCTGCCCGCGGCGGGCGGTGGCGTCACCCATCCCGAAGGTGGTCGCCCCGCCTTCGGCGCGATGTCCGCCTCGTCGCAACGCGAGCAGCAGCTGTTCGAATCGGCGGCGCACCAGCTCAAGGCCGAGGCGACGGCCGGCAAGACGTCGGCCCAGCAGCAACCGACCGCCGGTGTCGCCGCGGACAGCAGCAAGCTGACCAAGACCCTCTCGTACGGGCTGGAGTTCCGCTTCGTGGTGACCTCGGCGCCGACTCGCCGGGCGCCGGCGGGCCACCGTTCCGGCGGCACGGAGCTGCGGATCCACGACGCCGTCGTCATCCGCTCGGCCGGTGACGACGTGCCGCCGGTGTTGCGGGCCGGCGCGGAAAGGGTGGCCGAGGCGTCGAAGGCGTGGACCACCGCCGTGGCGACCCGCGACGGCCTGCGTGGCCGAGGCGCCGAGGCGGCCGCGGCCGACGCCGCCGTGGCGCGGGCCGAGCAGGCCTGGTGGACGGCCGTCGAGGACCATCGCCGGGCGCTCGCGGCCCATCAGGCCGGCGCTTGAGGCTCGCCACGGAAAGATTGAGGCTCGCCTCGGGAGGGGATTGCGGCCCATTGCACGGGGGTTTGCGGGCAAGCCGGGCGTCCGGGCGTCGATCATGCGGGAACCACCGTGGTCGAATGGCGCCATGGCTGAGTTCCGGACGGTGAGCTACGGGGCGGAGTTCCACCGCCTGCTGCTGCGGGTGGCCGGCTACGCGCCCGATCCCGAGGTCATCGCGGCCCGGCAGGCGCTGGCCGAGGGCCGCGTCGCCGACGTCGCCCGAGCCGTCGGGGCGATCGCCGCCGCGGCCGGTCTCGCGCCCACCGACGAGGAGTTCGCCCTGCTGGCCGCGGCCGAACCGGAGTCGGTCACGGAACTGTCGGGCACGCAGCCGGGCCAGTGGCCGATGCCCGCCGTGGACTTCCAGCCGGCCCTGGTCGAACCGGCCGTCTTCGCTCCCGAGGCACCGCCACCGCTGCTCGACCTCACCGACGTGCCCTATTCGTTCGTCACCGCCGTCACCGACGAGACGGACGCCAAGGCGGTCGAGGCGATGAGCCGCACGGCGGGTGCTCGCGCGCTCTGGCGGGCCTGGCGGCTGAGCGATCCCCGGGAGGCGCCGGCCCGGGTGTTCGTGCTCGCCGCGGACGTGCCCGGCGAGGATCTGCCGGTCCTGACGGCTCTGCTGCAACAGGAAACCGGCGCAGCGGCCGAGGTGTACGCGCCGGGCGACGAACTGCCGGCCTATCAGGTGCAGGCCCGGGGCGCGGCGGCTCTGCTGTGGACGGCCGAGGAACCGTACGGGATCGGCCTGGCCCGGGTCTTCGACGGCGTCGACCCGGAGACCGGACCGTGGTTCGCGCCCGGCCATCCCGTGCTCGAGGGCGCCGAACGCGAGCGGGTCGGCCGATATCTGGAAGCCGGGCGGCCGGTGCTGACGACGACGCAGCGGATGGCCGACGTGGTCGAACCTGCGCGGGGCGCTGTGGTGCCCATGTCGTACCGCACCGACGGCCGCTGGGTCTGGACCGACACGGTCGCCTACTACCTGCGGACGCACGGCCTGGCCCCGGACCCCGAACTGCTGGCCCACATCCGCGGACGTGAGTTCCGAGCGCCGGCGGTCGACGACGTCGCCGAGCACCGTACGCTGGCTGCCCTGTTCCGCCCGGCCGCCGCGAGCCCGGCCGGTGTGCGCTGACCATGGATCACACGTTCGTGCCGGCGCTGCCCGACCCGAAGACCTTCGGCTCGGCCGTGCCCCCGCTGCTCGACCTGACCGCGTTCGGTCCCACCGACGACGACGACCGGGCGGCCGTCGCGTCGACCGCGGCGCGGACCGGGTCGATCGCGCTGTGGCGTTCCTGGCGCGTCTCCCCCGGTTCGCCGCCGTCGAGGGTGTTCGTGGTGGAGACCCACGGTGACCCGCCGGCCTTCGAAGCCGAGTGCTACGCCCCCGGGGAGGCGTTGTCCGCGGACACTCGGGCCGCGCGCAACGCGGGCGCGCTGCTCTGGACGGCCCGGCCGGTGCAGCCGATCCGGGTCGCCCGGGTCTTCGACGGTGGTGGGACCTTCCACCCCGATCACCCGCGGCTGGCCGGGGCGGTACAGCAGCGCGTGTCCGCCTACCTCGAGGCCGGCAGCGCCGTGCTGGGCACCGACGGCCGGCTGCCCGACTTGGTCGAGCCGGGCCGCGGCGAGGTCGTGCCGATGAGCTACCGCACCGACGGCCGCTGGCTGTGGACGGACTCGGTGGCGTACTACCTCCGCACGTACGGTCTGGCCCCGGAACCCGACCTCGTGGCGCACGTGCTGGCCGCGGGCGAACGCCCGGTCGTCGACGCCGTCGACGAGCACCGGGCGCTGGCAGTGCTGTTCCAGACGCACGCCCTGGTGGCGCAGTGACCATTTTCGTCTCGGTGGCGTCCTATCGGGACCCCGAACTGGTGCGCACGGTGCAGGACTGCCTGGCCCGCGCGGCCCGCCCCGACGACCTGCGCATCGTGGTGAACTGGCAGCACCTCGGTGACGAGGACGTGTCGCCCCTGACCGCCGACCCCCGGGTCGAGCTGATCGAGTTCGACGCGGGCCAGAGCCGCGGCGCCTGCTGGGCGCGGGCCCAGGTGATGCGGCACTACTCCGGCGAGGACTGGTTCCTGCAGGTGGACAGTCACACCCGCTTCGCCCCGGGCTGGGACCAACGGGTGATCGGACTGGCCGCCGCCACCGGTGTGCCGAAGCCGATCGTCACCTGCTATCCGCCCACGTACGAGCCGTCGCGCGAGTTCACCGGCGCCGGCGTGCCGACCGAGACGACAGTGACCGGCTGGTCCGGCGACGGCCTGCCCATCTTCGGGCAACGCGAGCTGCCGACCGGTGACGGCCGCCCGGTTCCCGCCCGGTTCGTCGCCGGCGGTTTCCTGTTCGCGCCCGGCGATCTCGTGCGCGAGGTTCCGTACGATCCGTACCTGTACTTCCACGGCGAGGAGCTCACCCTCTCGCTGCGCGCCTACACCTGGGGTTACGACCTGTTCCACCCCACCGAGGTGCTGGCCTGGCACTACTACATCCGCGAAGGCAGCCCCCGCCACTGGACGGACCACACCGCGGCCTGGCCGGCCTGGGACAAGGCCAGCCGACGACGCGTCAACACTCTGCTCCGCTACCCGAACTACGGCCGTTACGGACTGGGCCGCACCCGCCCGCTGTCGGCCTACGCCGCTTGGTCCGGTTGCGATTTCGCCCACCGGAAGTGGACCGACTGGCGAACGGTGACAAACGCAACCGCCGGTACGCCGTAGTCATATCACGTATGACCTTACGGTGCTGTAGAGTGGGGCCCTGTGGCGGCAGCGCGGGAGGCAGGAGCGAAAAGCCTCCCTACGCCGGCTCGAGCCCGCCGGCCGGCCAACCTCGCCAGAGCCATCACGGCGGAGCTCGTGGAGCGCATCGTGCTCGGCACGTATCCGCCCGGCAGCCCCCTGCCTCCGGAACCCGCGCTGGGTGAGGCCTTCGGCGTGAGCCGGACCGTCGTCCGGGAGGCGGTGAAGATCCTCCAGGAAAAGGGGCTGGTGCAGGTCCGGCAGGGTGCGGGCACCATCGTCACCGCGCCGTCCCGGTGGGACGTGCTGGACGAGGTGGTGCTGCGCGCCACCATCGCCACCGACGACAGCCTGGCCATCCTCGACGACCTCGTCGTCACCCGCCGGCTGCTGGAGTCGGACATGGCCCACGTGGCGGCCCGGGTGGCCGGCGACGAGACTCTGGACCAGTTGCGCGAGCTGGTGGACCGCATGGACGAACTCGTGGACGACCCGCTCACGTACGCCGAGCACGACCGTGCCTTCCACGACACGATCATGCGGACCGCCGGCAACCGCCTCGCCCGCGGGGTCGTCCGGGCGCTGGAGAGCCAGGTGGTCAACACCGCGCGCTACCTGGGCCGGGCCGAGCGGGCACTGTGTGTGGCGTCGAACCAGGGGCACCGGCGCATCTACGAGCGCATCGCGGCGCACGACCCCGAGGGCGCCGCCAGGGCGATGTTCACCCACATCACCGAGGCCTGGCTCGTCCGGCGGGGTGGGCCCGAAGCTCCCTCGCGCCTGCAGCGCTGAGCCGCGCCGCCGGCGTCCATGGGTAAGGTACGACCATGACGGCTCCACCGGACGCGTTCGCCACTCCCCTTCGCCGGCGCCCCGACCGGCTGAGCGTGGCCGTCGTGCTCGAGCTGGTCGAGCTGATCGTCACCGGCCAGATTCCCGAGGGCGATCTGCTGCCGCCCGAGGGACCGCTGAGCGAGCACTTCGGTGTCAGCCGCACCGTCATCCGCGAATCGGTCAAGCGGCTCGAGGAGAAGGGCCTGCTGATCGTCACGCAGGGCCGCGGGACCCAGGTGGCCCGGTCCGGCTCGTGGAACATGCTCGACCCGGTCGTGCTCTCCACGCTGATCGACAACGACGAGTCACTCGGCGTTCTCGACGAGCTCACGGTCGTCCGCGCGAATCTCGAGTCCGCCATGGCGGGAACCGTGGCCGCACAACGCACCGAGGAGGGCCTGACCCGGATCGCGCACGCGCTGGAGGTCATGCGGGAGCAGCGGCAGGAAAGCGACGCCTCCCGGCAGGCCGACGTCGTCTTCCATCTGACGGTCATGGAGCTGTCCGGCAACCGCCTGGCCGAGAACATCGCCAAGCGCCTCTATCTGCGGGCGCTGGAGAGCAACCGGTTCCACGGCATGGGCTACGAGAAGTCGTTCGAATCGACGGTCGAGGAGCACGCCCTGGTCCTCGACGCGATCACCCGCCAGGATGTCGCCGCCGCCGAGACCGCGATGCGCGACCACATCCTCGGCTCGTGGCAGCGACGCCGGTTCGAGTCGCCGGTGCGCGACACTCCTTAGGACGGGACGGCGCCCGCCGGGAGGAGCCCGGCGGCGACCAGATCCGGCCAGAGCTGGGCCGGGATGCCGGCGGTGAACTGCTCGAGATCCTCGTCGACCTCCCGCGGTGAGCGCATCCCGACCGCCACCGCGGCGACCGCCGGGTGCAGGAGCGGAAAGGCGAGAGCGGCGGCCGGCAAGGCGACGCCGTGGTCGGCACAGATCGACGCTATCCGCCGGGCCCGTCCCACAACGGCGGCGCCGGCCGGGCGATAGTCGTAGGTGGCTCGGGCATCGGGCTGAACGGTCGAGAGCAGACCCGTCGCGAAGACCCCGACGGCGACGACGGCCACGCCGTTCTCCGCGGCCGGGTCCAGGACGGTTTCGAGCGCTTCCTGGTCGAGCAGGGAGTACCGGTTGGCCAGCATGATCACGTCGACCAGACCCTCGCGGACGAGCGGGGCGAGCCCGGCGGTCGAGTTGGTCCCGATCCCGACGGCCGAAACGAGGCCCGCCGCCTTGAGCCGCGTCAGCGAGGCCAGGGCCTCCCGTGCCGCGCCGTCCCAGGCCTGATCGGGGTCGTGCGCGAAGAGGATGTCGACCCGGTCAAGGTTGAGCCGCTCGAGGCTCTCGTACAGCGAACGCTCGACCCCGGCAGCCGAGAAGTCCCACCGTCGTCCCAGGTTTCCGGGCACCAGGAACCCGTCGTCGTCCTGTTCGAGCGGAGGCACCCGGGGAACGATCAACCGGCCGACCTTGGTGGAGATGACGAACTCGTCGCGGGGCCGGCGGCTCAGTTCGGCGCCGATCCGGCGCTCGGAGAGGCCGAGGCCGTAGTGCGGAGCGGTGTCGAAGTAGCGGACTCCCCGGTCCCAGGCGCGCCGCAGGGTGGCGCCGGCCCGCTCGTCGTCCATGGCGGCGGCGAAGTTGCCGAAGGGGGCGCCGCCGAGACCGATGACTCCGTGCGGTGACCGGGCCCGATCGAACAGCTTCTCGACGGCCGGGTTCATGTGCCGAGACCGTAGCAGGCTGTCGCGGTGCCCGACAGGATCGCCCGGCGTTCCCCCTCGCTCAGATCGCTGATCAGCTCATCCACCCTCGCCCGCCAGACAACCGGCCCGGTGCTCAGGCGGGTCAGGGGCCAGTCGGACCCGTACATGAGCCGGTCCGGCCCGAAGGCGTCGAGCGCGACGCCGACCACCCGGCGCAGCCGGACCGGGTCGTCCACGAGGCCGGCCAACCCCGAGATCTTGGCGCGGACGTGCGAGTGGGCCGCGAGCGCCCGCAGATCCGCCTCCCAGGCGGCGTCGTCGGTGCTCTCGGCGATGCCGCCGAGGTGGTCGAGAACGAAGCGCAGGCCGGGACGGCCCGCGGCCACCGTCGCCGCCAACGGCAACTGCCAGGGCCTGATGACCAGGTCGAAACAGAGGTCGCGGGTGGCGAGCGCGTCGAGGGCCGCTCCGACGTCGGGGCGGGCCAGCCAGCCGGGATCGGGGTCGACATGAACCAGATGCCGGAGGCCGACCAGGCGCCGTCGGGTGCCGGCGCCCAGCGCGTCCAGCTGTGCCTGCACGTCGGCGGTGAGGTCGATCCAGCCCACCACGCCGGCGATCCGGCGCCCGGGATCGTCCAGCAGCCGTCCGGTCTCAGCGATGCTGTTCCAGGCCTGCACGACGATCGCGGCGTCGGCGCCGGTCGCGTCGAGCATCCGCTCGAGGTCGCCGGAGCTGAAGTCACGATCGATGGCCGCCATCGACTCCGGATCGATCCACGGCTGCGGGTCGGTGGCCAGGTTCCACAGGTGCACGTGGGCGTCGACGACGCCGCTCATGACGCCGCTCATGACGCCGCAGCCGATGTGTCGGGGACCAGACGCAGGCCGGCCCGGCGGGGGCGGACGTGTGGCCCGGTCACACCGGCGACCGGGGTCGCGGCCCGGACGGCGTTGATGCGCTCCTCGTCGACCCGGATGCCGATGCCGGGCTGGTCGCCCAGGACGATGCCGCCGTCCATGATCTCCTGGTCGATCTCCACGCCGATCGGCGAGGTGAGGTGCTGGACCTCGAAGGCCAGGTGGTTGGGGACCGCGGCGGCCGCGTGGGCCACCGGATTGGCGTGGTACGTCACCGGGCTCACCGGTAAATCATGGCAGTGCGCGACGGCGGCCACCCGGAGGAAGTGAGTGATGCCCCAGACGTTGCCGACCTGCACGATGTCGACGGCGCCGGCGTCGAACAGGGGCCGGTACTGTTCCAGGCCGGTCAGATTCTCACCCGTCGCGACGCCCGCGCGGAGGTGCCGGCCGACGGAGGCCAGACCGGCCGCGTCCCAGCGGCGCACCGGCTCCTCGATCCAGGCCAGGTCGATGTCCCGCTCGAGCTCGCTCACGAAACGGACCGCCTGCGTACGGTTCCAGGCCTCGTTGGCATCGAGCATGAGCGCCGGATGCTCCGAGTTGCGGGCCAGCACGTCACGAACCGCCAGCAGCCGGCGCCGGTCGTGCGTGACGTCGTGGCCGCCCTTGAGCTTGGCCGAGGTGAAGCCGCGGTCGGCGTAGCGCTCGTAGAGCAGGACGAGCGCCTCGTCGCCGAGGGCGATGTCGAGACCGGAGGCGTAGCCCGGCACGTACCGGTCCAGGGCGCCGAGGGTGCGCCACAGCGGCTCACCGGCCGCCTTCGCCTTGAGGTCCCACAGCGCCATGTCGATCGCGCCGATCGCCCCGAACGCCGCCCCCGCGTGCCCGGTCTTGAACACCCACCTCAGCATGCGGTCGTAGAGCGCCGTGACCGCGCGCGGATCCTCACCCTCGACAGCGCCGAAGACCCGGTCGATGTCGCCGTGGGCGCCGACCCCGACGCCTTCGAGCCCCTCGTCCGTCTCGAGGATCAGCACGTGCACGTCGGTGAGCGGCTCGGGCATCACGCCGTTGGCGTCGCCGGTCAGCCGGCCCCAGTCGTGCCGGGTCAGCAGGCTGCGGTAACCGGTGACTTTCATGGTGACTCCTGGTCGGACGGCATGGTGGTCACTCCTTGGTCCCGCCGGCTGTCATGCCGGCTACCAGGAAGCGCTGGGACACGAGGAAGACGATGAGCACCGGCAGCACCGAGACCACGGTCGCCAGGGCGAGCGTCGGCAGCTGCACCGACTGGGCGCCGGCGGAACTGGGGTTGAACGCCGGGGTGGACGCGAGCAGCGAGGTCAGTCCCACCTGGACCGGATAGCCGTCGCTGGAGGGCAGCATCACGAAGGGCAGGAAGAAGTTGTTCCAGTTCTGCACGAAGCTGAAGAACGCCACCAGAGCCACGATCGGCGCCGCCAGCGGCAGTGCGATCCTGGTGAAGACCTGGAACTCCCGGCAACCGTCGATCCGGGCCGCGGCCAGCAGATCCCGCGGGATGGCGGTGGAGAAGTAGATGTACGTCAGGTAGACCCCGAACGGGAAGAAGGACATCGGCAGGATCACCGACAGCGAGCTGCCGATCAGGCCCACGGCGTTGAGCTCGAGGAAGATCGGCAGCACGAGCGCGGTGTTCGGGATGAGCATGACGACCAGGGTCAGCACCAGCAGCAGCCGCCGGAACCGGAACTCGGTCAGGGCCAGCGCGTACCCGGCCGGGATGCTGGCGACCAGGGTGATGATCAGCGCACCCACGGCGTACAGCGCCGAGTTGCCCATCCACGTGGTGACCGCGCCGTCCTGGAACGCGAACAGCTGACTCCAGTTGGCCGACAGGCCGCCCAGGCTGCCCGGCGCGAACGGGTTGTCGACGATCAGGCCACGCGCGGATTTTGTCGTGGCCAGCAGCAGCCAGACGAGAGGGATGGCGAAGAACAGCACGAAGACCACCACCACGACCGTGACGATCGTCCGGCCGCTCCAGCCGGTGGGTGAGGTTCTGATGGGCGCAGAGGTCATGGGTTCAGTCCCGCTCGAACAGGCCGCCGCGCGTCACGAAGACGGCCGACAGCGCGAGGGCGATGACGAGCAGCAGCAGCGAGATCGCCGCCGCGCCGTTGAAGTCGTTCTGCTGGAACGCGTACTGGTAGGCGAGCTGATTGAGGGAGTAGTCGTTCGGCACGACCGCGTTGCTGGCCTGGGAGAGCAACTGCGGCTCGACGAAGAGCTGGGTGCCGGCCGCGAGCGACATGATGCCCATGTACGAGATCCACTTGCGCAGCATCGGAATCTGGATGCGCCACGCGATCTGGACGGCGTTCGCGCCGTCCACCCGGGCCGCCTCGATCACTTCGGCGCTGATGTTGTTGAGCGCCCCGTACATGATGACGATCCACCCGCCGGCGCCGGTCCAGAACGCGATGATCGCGAAGACGACCGGCAGGTTCCCCGGGACGATGACCTGCACGAAGCTCTCGAAGCCGAGCAGCCGCAGCAGGCCGCCGACCGGGCTGGCCGTCGGGTCGAGCACGAACAGCCACAACATCACGCTCGACGCGCCCGCCAGCGCCCCGGGCAGGTAGAAGACGAACCGCAGCGTACGGCTGAGCCACCGGACCCGGATCGCGTGGACGACGACGGCCAGCAGGGTCACCAGAACGACCAGTGCGACCAGCCAGATGACCAGGTACAGCGCCACGTGCGTGACCGCCGGCCAGAACCGGAAGTCGCCGACGACCTTGCTGAAGTTGGCCAGCCCGGCGAAGCCGCCCTCGCCGTCGGTGAAGGCGAGATACAGGGCGTAGAGCGCGGGCAGGATCCCGAACGCGAGCGTGAGCACCGCGTAGAGCGAGACGAAGCCGTAGCTCATCGCGGCGCCCCGCCGGGCGGGCGGCCGGTTGGCCGCCCGCCCCGTCGCCGCAGCCGCCGTACGGGCGGTGTCGACCATCGTCATTTGACCGTGTATCCGTCGACCTGCGCCTGGTTCTTGATCGCCGTCTGCCATTCGGGCAACAGCGAAACCAGGCTCTTGCCGCCGGCGATGCCCGGTGTCATCGTCTTGGCCCAGATGGCCTCCTGGCTGAAGATCCCCGAGCCCCAGCCGCTCCAGATCGACGTGCCGGCCTTGACCACGGCCTGCAGATCGGTCGCGTAGTACTTGCTCGCCTCCTGCTTGGTCACCCACTTCTGGGCGGCCGGCGCGTACGCGGGATAGCCCGGAGCGACCTCGACCTGGTACTCGTCGGCGGTCGTGGCGAATCGGACGAAGGACTCGGCCGCCTTGAGGTTCTTCGAGTGGCTGCTGACGAACCAGGTGCCGCCGCCGACGTTGCCGGTCACCGCCTCCTCGCCCTGCCAGGCCAGGGGTGCGGCCACCCCGAGCTGCCCGGCCGGGACCTTGAGCGACTCCGGGTTGTTGAAGATGGCGCCCGCGTACCAGGCCGGCCCGGGCATCATCAGCACCTTGCCGGAGTACTTCTGGACGAACTCGGGCGTGAAGACGCTGACGTTCGGGGTGGTGCCGTTCTTGATCAGAGTGTCGAGCATCGCCGCGGCCCGTTGGCACTCCGGGGTGCCCGTGTTCACCGTGACGGTCTTCGGGCCGGTGATGTCGTTCGCCTGGCACTTGCTGCCCCAGAAGAAGACCTCCGGCGTCCAGGCGTCGCCCACGGTGCCGACGATGTGGCCGGGGTGCTCCTGGGCGACCTTCTCGCCGAGCGCCTGGTATTCCTGCCAGGTGGTCGGCACCTTGTAGCCGAACCGGTCGAGCAGCGTCTTGTTGTACCAGAGCACCGCCTGCGCGAGGTCGTTGCGCAGGCAGTAGACCTTGCCCTCGACGGTGCACGGGTTCAGCGCGCCCGGAGTGAACTTGTCGAGGGTGTCCTTGGCGACCAGGCCGTCGCTGAGCACGGCGGCGAACGCCTGCTTGCCGTTGCTCTTCTGGCTGGCCCACGCCGCGTCGTTGTTCTGGGTCGAGAACACGACGTCGGGCCAGCCGCTCCCGGCCCGGTCGAAGAGCTGCATCTTCGTCCGGAACGAGTTGGAGCCGTTGGCCGAGCCGTCGTAGGTCACCACGGTGATCGGCACCTCGGGGTGGGCCTTCTTGAACGCGTCCGCGGCCTTGGTGCGGTCCGCGTCCACCCACACCGTGATCGCGGCCTTGTCGTCCTGGGTGACCTGGGGAAATCCGTACGATCCGGCAGCCGGACCGCTGTCGCTGTCGTTGCCTCCGCAGCCGGCGAGGGCCAGGATCAGCATCCCTGCCGTGCCGGTGATCGTCAGAAGTGAACGAACGTGGTGAGCACGCCTGAAACGGACCATGTCGTTGTCCTTTTTTTGATGTTGCTTATTGACGCCTCGTTCATCGACCCGAAATATAAGAGCATACGTATGATGTTTGCAAGGGGGTCAAAGCTTGAAAGCCATCGCGTACGAAGGCACGGGACGACTGCGGACGATGTCCGTGGACGCGACGCCACCAGGGCCGGGTGAGTTGCAGATCGCGGTGGCCTACTGCGGGCTGTGCGGCACGGATCTGCACATCGCGCACGGCGACATGGATGCCCGGGTCCGCACTCCCCTCGTCTTCGGCCACGAGTCCTCGGGCACCGTCGCCGCTGTCGGGTCCGAAGTGGAGGGCTGGGCGCCCGGTGACCCCTTGACCGTCATGCCGCTGCTCTGGGACGGCACGTGCGCCGCCTGCCTCGCCGGTCACCAGCACATCTGCCAGAACCTGACCTTCGTGGGCATCGACGCCCCCGGCGCCCTGCAGCAGCTCTGGAACGTTCCGGCGACGATCGCCGTGCCGCTGCCGGCCGGCCTCGACCTGCGGACCGCTGCCCTCGTCGAACCGGTTGCGGTCGCCGTGCACGACGTGCGGCGCTCGGAGCTGCAGATCGGCGACCGTGTCGTCGTCCTCGGCGGCGGCCCGATCGGCGTCCTCATCGCCTGCGTGGCCCGGCACGCGGGAGCGGACGTTCTGGTGGCCGAGATCGACGAGAGCCGCCGCGAGCTCATCGCGGCCCTCGGGATCGACGTCCTGGACCCGGCTGCCGCCGACCTCGGCGCCGAGGTCGAGCGCCGGACCAACGGGACCGGCGCCGACGTCGTCTTCGAGGTCTCCGGCGCGGCCGCCGCGGCCCGCTCGGCCACCTCGCTGGCGAAGGTCCGGGGCACGATCGTCGTCGTCGCCATCCACGCGGCTGCCCGGGAGATCGACCTGCAGCGCGTGTTCTGGCGGGAGCTGCGCCTTCTCGGCGCGCGCGTCTACCAGCGATCCGATTTCGAACGGGCGATCCAGCTGCTGCACCAGGGGGTCATCCCCGGCGCCGAACTCATATCCGGCGTCGTCGCGCTCGAGGAGACCGCGACCGCCGTCAAGGACCTCTCGGCGGGCCGCGGCATGAAGATCCTGGTCGACGTGGCCGGAGGGGATCGAGCGTGAACACGCTGTTCGACCTCACCGGGAAGCTCGCGGTGGTCACCGGCGCCCGCCGGGGCATCGGACGCGCGATGGCCGAGGCCCTCGCCGCCGCCGGCGCCGACATCATCGGGGTCAGCGCCCGGCTGCGGCCCGACGACGAGGTAGGGGACACGATCCGCGGGCTCGGGCGGTCGTTCGAGGCGCACGCGGTCGACTTCGCCGACCGGGCGGCCGTGGTCGCCCTGGGCACCAATCTCACCGGACGTGCCCCGGACATCCTCGTCAACAACGCCGGCACCATCGAGCGCGCGCCGGCCGCACAGCATCCGCTGCACTGGTGGGACAGAGTGCTCGAAGTCGACCTGTCGAGCCAGTTCGTCCTGACCCAGCTGATCGCCGGGCCGATGCTGGAGCGCGGCCACGGCAAGATCGTGTTCACCGCGAGCCTGCTGAGCTTCCAGGGCGGCATCAACGTGCCCGGCTACACCGCGGCGAAGTCGGGGATAGCCGGGCTCACCCGTGCGCTGGCCAACGAATGGGCCGGCCGGGGTGTGAACGTCAATGCCATCGCACCGGGCTACATCGCCACCGACAACACCGCGGCGCTGCGCGACGATCCTGACCGGTCCCGCTCGATTCTGGAGCGCATTCCCGCCGGACGATGGGGGCGCGGCGACGACCTGGCCGGCGCGACCGTCTTCCTGAGCTCAGCGGCGTCCGACTACGTCTCGGGCGCGATCCTGCCGGTGGACGGCGGGTGGCTGGGGCGGTGACCCCGGCTGCTTCGATCGGCGAACGTCGATTGACAGTTTTTTCTTCTGGGTGCACTCTAAGTGCCATACGACGCGTGTTCGCCGGGTACGCGCGACACGGCCTCGGCACGGCGGCCGGCACCGGGTTCCTCCGGTGCCGATGCGGGTGAAGACAGGGCAGAGCACCCGCATGTCCTCCGGGCCAGGGCCGGCATCCCCCGTCTTCCCCCGTGGGCTGTGCGCACCCGTGGCATGTCCGTGCGTACGGCTCGGCCTCCTTCAGGAGTGACGAGTTATGAAGATCAGACGCAATCTGCTGTTCGCCCTGGCCACCTTGCTGACCCTGGCCGGTCTCGCCGTCCCGGCGGCCCGGCCGGCCTTCGCGGCCGCGCTGACCGAGGTGACCGGCTTCGGCACCAATCCGGGCGGCATGCGCATGCACATCTACGTGCCGGACACCCGCCCGGCCAACCCGGCGATCGTGGTCGCCATGCACGGCTGCGGCGGCTCGGGCCCCGGCTTCTACTCCGGCAGCGAGTTCGCCTCCCTGGCCGACCGGTACGGGTTCATCGTGATCTACCCGTCCGCGATGCAGGAGGCCGGTTTCGGTAAGTGCTTCGACACCTGGTCCGCGGCGGCCAAGCAGCGCAACGGCGGCAGCGATCCGGTTTCGATCGCCTCGATGGTGGCCTACGCCGGCCAGCGGTACGGCGGCGACCAGAACCGGGTGTACGCCACCGGCAGCTCCTCCGGCGGCATGATGACCCAGCACATGCTCGCCCTCTACCCCGACCTGTTCAAGGCCGGAGCGTCCTTCATGGGCGTGCCGTTCAACTGCTTCGCCAACGCGGCCGACTACCCGCCCGGCGGCCAGTGCACCGGTGGCAGCATGAACCGCACACCCCAGCAGTGGGGTGACGCCGTCCGCCAGGCGTCACCCGGCTACACCGGCGCCCGTCCCCGCGTGCAGCTGTGGCACGGCACCAACGACACCCTCGTGCCCTACTCCCTGCTGCAGGAGTCGATCGAGCAGTGGACCAACGTCTTCGGGCTCAGCTCGACGCCCACGTCCAGCGACACTCCGCAGTCGGGCTGGAACCGCCGCCGCTGGGCCGGCGCGACGGGCACCGTCCAGGTCGAGGCCTACAGCATCCAGGGGGCCGGGCACAGCCTGCCCAGCAGCGGCATGGCGGCTTCCGCCATCGCCTTCTTCGGCCTCACCACACCTCCGACCACCCCGCCCACCACACCTCCGACCACCCCGCCCACCACTCCCCCGACCACCCCGCCCACCACTCCCCCGACGACCCCGCCCACGACCCCGCCGCCGACCTCGGCGTGCCGGGCCACCGGCACGGTCAACGCCTGGAACACCGGCCTGACCACGAACATCACCATCACGAACAGCGGCAACGCCACGATCAACGGCTGGGCTCTCGCCTTCGACCTGCCCCCGGGCCAGACCATCACCGGCGGCTGGAGCGCCTCCTACGCGCCCACCTCCGGACGGGTCACGGCGACCAACGTCGGCTACAACGCGAGCCTGGCGCCCGGCGCTTCGATCAGTGTCGGATTCCAGGCGACCCACACCGGCAACAGCGGGGCGCCCACCGCGTACGCGCTCAACGGCTCCGCCTGCACAGGCTGACACAGGCACCGGCCGGACCGGGTGGACGGCACGCCGTCCGCCCGGTCCTCGGGGTCTCGGTATCGCGGGCCGGCGTGGGAAGATCCTCGGAGCCGTCAGCCCCCGATCCTGCCGGAGCCCGTCGCGTGACCAGCCCGTACGACATCGACGAGATCTTCCCGGACGACGCCGCGGGAGCCGTGCGCCTACCCCGGCGGCAGGCCGGCAACTCACCGCAGGACCTGACGGTGACCCTGCTCGCCGACTACACCCTGAGCACCGGGGCCGAACTGCCGTCGGCCGCCATCGTGGCCCTGCTCGCCGAGGCCGGTGTGAGCCACGCCGGGGCGCGGACAGCCATCAGCCGGCTCGCCCGGCGCGGGGTGCTGCTGGTCCGGCGGCAGGGACGGCGGAGCGCCTACCGGCTCACCCCGGACGCGGCCGCCTTCCTGTCCGTCGGCGGCAGCTCGATCGTCTCGTCCGCCGAAGGCGCCGAACCGTGGGACGAGCACTGGACCCTGATCGCCTTCTCGCTGCCACCGGGGGAACGCGCCCGACGGCAGGAGCTCCGCAACAAACTGCGCTGGATGGGATACGCCCCGCTGTACGACGGCCTGTGGATCTCACCGCACGACCTTCCGGACAAGGCACGGGCGCAGCTGGCCCTCGTGGGCCCCGGCACCATGACCGTGTTCCGCGCCCGGCACGTCGAACTCGCCGCCGGCCTGCACCGGACGCCCCTGGAGGCCTGGGACACCGCGGCCATCGCCCGCGAGTACGAGGCCTTCATCCAGCACTGGCGCCTCGTGCCGGCCCGGATCTCGACCGGGCGGCTCACCGGAGCCGAGGCGGTCCGGGCCCGCACCGAGGTCATGGACACCTACCGCCGCCTGCCCGTCCTCGACCCGCGCCTGCCCCTCCGACTGCTACCACCGGGATGGCTGCGGGAACCGGCCCGGGAGTTGTTCGTCGCCGTCTACGACGGCCTGGCCACCACCGCCCAGGACCACGTCCGTTCCATCGCGGCCGGCGCCGCCGACGGTCCGGTCGCCGGCATTCAGGCGCACAGCGTCGCCGACCTGTCCGCCGGACTGCGACCGGCAGCCACCCGGTCCGACAGCGTCACGGCGCCGTCGGGCGGCCGGGACGATGATCCCGGCCGCCCGGGTGCTCAGGAGGCCGCGAGGGAGGCCGCGACGGACGCCGCGACGCCCGAATCGGTGATCCGGATGTCGTCGATGTAACCCCGGTAGCCGCCGGTGCCGGCCGCCTGGTCGTACCCGACGTCGATCAGCGTGATCTGCTTGCCGTTGAAGGCCGAGCCGAGGTCGACGGTGATCTCGTTCCAGGTGTCCAGGGTCAGCTTGCCACACTGGGCTCCCGGGTGCGCCCGGACGCCCTTCCGGTCGACGGCCACCGCGGTGTCCCGCAGGTTCGCCTGGGCGCCGGTCGGCTGATCGAGGAAGATCAGGTCGAGCGCCACGCAGCTGCTGTTGCCGCCGGTCACGTTGCTGTTCGAGCTCACGCTCTGCGGGAAGACCCGGTAGGTGAGCCTGGTGCCCGGCCGGACGAAGACGCTGCCGGGGGCGAACGCCTTCATGTACGCGTACGACTTGGTGCTGTTGTTGTCCTTGCCGGAGTACATCAGCGCCGTCGTGCCGGTGTACGCCCGCTCCGTCCGGGTGGCCAGCTCGGGGCCGGTGACCGAGCCGATGATGCCGCCCACGTTGAGCAGACCGCCGTGCGGGGACGTGCCGCTGTCGGCCGTGCTGGTGAAGCCGAGGGCCGTCTCACCGGTCTCCAGGCCGGAACCGAAATGGTTCGCCGCCAGCACATCGGAGAGCGCGAGGTCGTCGACGTAACCGCGGTATCCGCCGGTGCCGGCCGCCTGGTCGTAGGCGACGGCCAGGGTGTCGACCGTCTTGCCGTTCGCGACCGCGCCGAGCGGCACGATGACCTCGTTCCAGGTGTCCCGGGTCAGCTTGGCGCACTGGTGCTGCGGGTGCGCCCGGTTGCCGTTCTGATCGGTCGCCCCCGAGTCCCGCAGGTTCGTGCCGTCGGTGAAGCTCAGGTCGACCGCGACGCAGGTGCTGTTGGCGCCGGTCACGTTGGAGTTCGAGGCGACGCTCTGCGGGAAGATCCAGTACGACAGCGTCGAGCTCGGGCGGATCGTGAGGTTCCGCAGGCTGAAGGCCTTCATGTACGCGTACGACCGGGTCGCGCTGGTGTCCTTGCCCGAGTACATCAGCGCGGTCGTGCCGCTGTGCGCCTGCTCCGCCCGGGTGGCCAGCTCCGGGCCGGCGACCGTGGAGATGATGCCGCCCACGCCGGTCACTCCGCCGTGCCCGTTGGCACCGGTATCGGCCGCGCTCACCCAGTTGGCGCGCGCGTCCGCCGCCTCGAACCCGGTGGCGAAGCCGGGCAGGTTGGCCCTCACCCAGTCCTGCACGTCGTCCACGCGGGCCTCGGTCACCAGCGGCGCGCCGGTCGCCTCGCCGAGGCACCCGGCCTGGTTCGACTTCCAGTGCAGCCCCACCAGCTGGTAGGCGTCGCCCGACCGGCGCAGCGCCGGACCACCCGCGTCGCCCTTGCAGATGCCGCCCGAGCCGGTCGGCGTCACGGCCAGGCCGGTCGCCGTGACGGTGTCCACCGTGAACGCGGCCGACTTCAGACGGTTGGGGACCCATTCGGTCCCGGTGCGGCCGAAGCCGGCCAGGATCAGCTCGTCGCCCGCAGCCGGGGCCGACGGCGCGATCGCGACCGGCGCGACCGTGGTCACCGCCTTCTCCAGACGAGCCAGCGCCAGATCCCGCTGCGGGTGCCGGATCACCTGCCCCACTCCGGACACCGCACCGCCGGCGCCGCCGCTGGGAACCGTGCGACCGACCGTGACCGTGGTGGTCAGCGGCGGCGCCCCGGTGGTGGCCACGCCGTCCGCGCCCGCGAAGCACGACGCGGCGGTGAGCACCAGCTGCGGGCTGACCAGCACCCCACTGCACGACCGCTGGCTGTCGCCCATGTCCAGGCGCGCCACGAACGGCAGCGCCCCCTCGGCCGTGTCGGCGCCCCCGGCGACCGCAAGGGCCGGGCCGGTGGACGCCGTCGTCAGGACCAGTGCCGACGCCGTGAACAGGGCAGCACGTACCCTCCGGTGAACTCTCACAACATTCCTGCTTCCCCCGTGAACCGGTCCACCGTGGACCGGACCGCAGAGGAGATTACTGTCACCGGGATCGATATGTCTGCCCGGTCGGCCTCAGCCGTTCCTGTCGTCCCAGCCTTCCTGCGGGGTCGCGCAGGTGCCGCGGAAGACGTACTGCGACGGCAGCTTGCGTTGCTCGCTGGTCCAGTCGATGGGCGGCCGCCGCTGCTCGGCGGGCAGGTAGCCGAGCCGGTACACGGCCATCAGCTCCAGGTCGTCCGGCACCCCGAGCAGGCGAACGATCTCGTCCCAGCGGCCGGGGACCTCCATCGGGAAGGAGATGAACTGGATGCCCATGCCGAGCTCGACCGTGGTCAGCCACAGGTTCTCCATCGCCGCGCCCATGCTGAACACCGAGTAGAACGACGACAGTTCCCCCGGCCGGTACTCGGACCGGTCGAGCATCACGCCGAGCAGCAGCGGGGAGCCGGCGACGAGTTTGCGGTTCTCCTCGCCCAGGGTCTGCGGCACGCGCATGGCGTTCATGAGCTTCTGCCCGCGGCTGGTGAACACCTGGCTGGTGAACGGGCGCAGCGGCGCGGGCAGACGGTCGAACAACATCCCGTCGCGACGGCGTTCCATCTCCTGTTTGCTGAACCGGAAATAGGGCTTGTAGCGCTCGAAGAACGTGCCGTTGGACATCGCCTCGGTCATGCTCTCGCCGCTGATCCGGGCGATGGCCTCGATCGCCGGGCGTTCCTCCACGATCACGAAGCGCCACGGCTGACTGTTCAGCTGCGACGGGGCCCGCCCGGCCACCTCCATCAGCAACCGCTGGTGCTCCTCGGAGACCGGGTCGGGCAGGAACGCGCCGTTGGTCGTCCGGCGGCGCCGCACCACATCGAGAAACTCCATCAGTGACTCCTCCAGGCGGAAACGAGAGCGGCCGCGTACGCCGGCGCAGCCGACCCGGCCAGGGCGGCGTGCCGGCGAATGCGGCCACCGGCGTACGGCAGTGCGGTCAACGGGCCGAGCGCCGGCAGCAACGCGAGACCGGCGGGCCGGCGCTCGAGCGCGCCGGCGGCGACCGCGAGCACGGTGAGCGAGGCCGTCGCGCTGAACAGCGCGTGGTGGACCCAGCGGATGCGCCGGTTGTCGATCACCCCGGCGGCGACGGCCGTACCGAAGGCGGCGTTGACCGCGTAGCTCGCCGCGGCGGCGGTGACCAGGATCCGGGTCATCAAGGGCCTTTCTCGCAGAGGAGCAGCAGGCGTTGCGGGAACATCGGCGCGACTCGCCACCCCGGCGGGACGACGGCCTGCAGCTCGGCTCGCCGGTAGCTGCGGCGGATGGAGAGCAGCCCGTCCTGATGGACGAAGGAGCGGCGGGCGAACGGCAGTGTGGCGGCGGCGTACAGGCCGTAGCCGACGCGCCCCCGGGCGAGGTCGTTGTGGATGACCAGGCGGCGGGACAGCGCCAGGCTGTCGGCCAGCAGGGCGGAGAGTTCCCCGGCATCGAGGTGGTGCAGGAGGTGATTGGACACCACCAGGTCGTACCGGTCGCCGCGGGCGACCAGCTCCGCACTCGACGCCTGTTCGAAGCGGACTCCGGCATCGGGAAGCCGGCGCACATGCCGCAGGGCACGCGCGTCCGGATCGATGGCTGTCATCCGCAGCAGCAGCCCGTCGTGGGCCGCCCATCCCGCCAGAGCACGGGAGATGTCGCCACCGCCGAAGCCGATGTCCAGCAGCGTCGTCGGCCGACGGGTGTCCAGATACGGCCGGATCCGTTGCCGGTAGAGGCGCCGCCAGCCCGAGACGAGCCGATTGACCGCGGTGAACTGCCGGTAGGTACGCTCGAGCCGATCAGGGTCGCAGCCGGGATCGTCCATCAGCTCGCGCGATGCGGTGTCCCGCCGGGCAAGCCCGCGCACACTCGCCGTACGGCTGCTGCTCATGGTTCAGTTCTCCGATCTCTCCGCGACGGCATGCTTACCCCCTCGGCAGTCAGAAAACGCGTCGATGCGGCAGGCATCAATACGAATATCTGTCATGTCCGGGCGTGGCGGAGTTTCCGATCTCGGCGACCGGGCATCACAGCACCCATGGCGGCCCTGCGGATGCTCAGACCACCCGCATCGGCGTCCCTACTGCTCACCTGGAACGCCGAGAGCGACACGGACCTGAGAAGGATCCGCGCGGGAATCCTGCGATTCTTCGCCGAGCAGACGGCCGGTCCCGCCGACGGCACGACGGCGGAGCAGATGGGACTCGTGGCCACGGAGCTGACCGCCAACGCCCTGCGCCACGGGCTGCCGCCGGTGGTCGTGCGCATGCTGAGTGATGACGACTGCTACCTCCTCGAGGTCAGCGACCACGCTGTTCGCGACCTGCCGAGCCCGGCCGACGCCGGTCCGGGCATCCGCGCCGGCGGCCGCGGACTGCCGATCTGCCTGGCCGTGGCCGAGCAGGTCGGCTGGTACGTCACCGCGACGACCAAGCACGTCTGGGCCTCGTTCCCCCGGCCACGGGACGACGCACCACGGTCATGAGCCCCCGATGTCATACCCGCGTGGTAGACACTGCGGTTGTGACTACCCCACCCTTCACGATCTCCCAGCAGGAGGCGCCCACCGGCGTCCTGCGGGTGAGCCTGGCCGGCGACTTCGACGTGAGCGTCGGTGACGCCCTCTCCCGCGCGCTGGCCGACGCGGCGCGCCGGCCCGCCGTCACGCACGTGGTCGTCGACCTCGAACAGACCGTCTTCATCGACTCACACGCCGTGGCCGGCCTGGTTGCGGGCTATGAAGCCGCCACCGCGGCACAGTGTGGGTTCACCGTCGTCAACGGTCGCGGCACAGTTCAAGAGGTCCTCGACATAACGGGGTTGTCCGAAGTTCTCTGCCGCTGAAGGGCCTCCACCTCGTGATCACCACCTTCTCCGTCCGGGACATCCCGTTCAGCTTTCCGGGCGCCTGGTTCGACGTCTCCCCTGTCATCGCGGAGAACGTCTATGCCGACGACCTGCACCTGGTGTCACACCAGACCGGCATGCACCCGGTTCTGCGGTTCACCGCCACGCAGGCGGACGCGGACGTGGATGCCACACCCACCCGGCTGCGGTGGCGGCACGGCAGCGGGCAGGTCGAGCTGGTGTACGAGAACGCCGGCACGATCCGGCTGCGCGGCGCCGGCCTGGGCATGCGCATCGCGGCCGCCGCCGAGACGCTGACCCCGTTCTCCGGCACCTACCTCTACCGTGACCCGCGCGACGGCGCCTACGTCTTCACGTCCTACGAGACCGGGCGGCGTTACCGGGTAACCGTGCTCACCGCTCCCACGGGCGAGGGCGCGGCCGGCGTGGAGCTGCTCGGCGCCGGGGAACGGCACCTCGATCTGCCGGACGGCTCCGAGTGGGAGGTCGCCATCGAGGAGTACGCGACCAGCCGCGATCCGTACCGGCCCGAAGCGCCCTTCGACAAGGTGGTCCGCCGTGCGGGTGAGGCTTTCCAGGCGTACGTCGAAGCGGTGGCCCCCTGGCGCGATGCCCGCACGCCGGCCGCGGAACTGGCCGCGTACGTGCTGTGGTCGGCGACCGTGGCCCCGGCCGGCTTCCTCACCCGGCCCGCCGTGCTGATGTCCAAGCACTGGATGGACAAGGTGTGGAGCTGGGACCACTGCTTCAACGCCCTGGCCCTCGCCGCGGGCGACCCCGAACTGGCCTGGCACCAGTTCCACCTTCCCTTCGACCATCAGGAACCGACCGGCGCCCTGCCCGACTCGGTGACCCATTCCGAGGTGCTCTACAACTTCGTCAAACCACCCATCCACGGCTGGGCCCTCGCTCACCTGCGCCGCGACCTGGGCCGGCAGCTGACCCGCTCCGAACTGACCAGCACCTATCAGCGGTTGAGCGGCTGGACCACGTTCTGGCTCACTCAGCGCCGCGTGCCCGGCCATGTCCTCCCGCACTATCAGCACGGCAACGACAGCGGCTGGGACAACGCCACCACCTTCGACGCCGGCCGGATGCTCGAGACGGCCGACCTCGCCGCCTTCCTGATCCTGCAACTGCGGGAACTCGCCGCGCTCGCCACCGAACTCGGCGAAGCCGACGCCGCCGCGGACTGGCAGGCCACGGCCGGCCGGATCCGGGCCGCGCTGGTGTCCGAGCTGTGGCACGAAGGCCGATTCGTCGCCCGCGACGCCCGCACCGGACAGGTGCACGACAGCAGCAGCCTGCTCGCGCTCATGCCCATCGTCCTCGGCGACGACCTGCCCACCGAGGTCCACACGGCTCTGGCCGAGCGGCTCGAAGCTCACCTGACGACGTACGGGCTGGCGACGGAACCACCCGGCTCACCGCACTACGCCGCGGACGGCTACTGGCGAGGACCGATCTGGGCCCCGTCCACGGTCCTCGTCGAGGACGGCCTCCGCCGCGCCGGGCACACCGGCCTCGCCGACACCGTCAGCGACCGGTTCCGCGCCCTGTGCGAGCAGTCCGGCTTCGCCGAGAACTTCGACGCCGAGACCGGGGCCGGCCTGCGCGACCGCGCCTACACCTGGACGGCCGCCGCGTACCTCATCCTGGCCGCGGCCCATCAGCACCGGCGGTGAACCAGTTCACGGCTTTCGGGCGACGGCGCCCCAGATGCTGATCCGGCTGGGGTCAGTGGTGTCGGCCTGCGCCTCGGGCCGCCACCGGCTGATCAGTTCGATGCCGGGGTCGACCAGGTCCAGGCCGTCGAACAGGGTGGCGAACGCAGCCCGGTCCCGCGGCCAGATGTCGCTGATCCCCGCATCGAGCAGCTGCTGATAGCGGGCCTGCTCCTCGGGCGGCATGAAATCGAGCGTGAAGTGGGTCGCCGCCAGATAGCTGCCGGCGGGCAGCGCGTCGATCAGCGTGCGCACGATGGCCCGGGCCTGCCCGTTGCCGGGCGGGATGAAGTGCAGGACGGCGATCAGCATCAGCGCCACCGGCTGGGACAGGTCCAGCACCTGCCGCTCGCGGGCGGCGTCCAGAATGGCTTGCGGCTCGCGCAGATCCGCCTCGATGTAATCGGTGGCGCCCTCGCGACTGCTGGTCAGCAGCGCCCGGGCATGCGACATGACCAGAGGGTCGTTGTCGACGTACAGCACCCGAGCCTGCGGGGCTGAGCGCTGTGCCACCTCGTGCGTGTTGTCCGCGGTCGGCAGCCCGGTGCCGATGTCCAGGAACTGCCGGACACCGGCCTCGGCCGCCAGGTATTCGGTCATCCGGCGCAGCACAGCGCGGTTGGCCCGGATTCCGGCGCGCATCCCGGGAAACTTGGCCTCGATGGCGTCCGCGGACTCCCGATCGGCCGCGAAGTTGTCCTTGCCGCCCAGCCAGTAGTCGTAGCGCCGGGCCGGGTGCGGCACCGATGAGTCGATCACCGTCGTCGCGGGATCCGGCTCGGTCACAGTGTCTCCCATCGATGTCGTAGGACGAATCCAGACTGTACCGATTCCGCCGATACAATGTGGACCCGTACGCCGCTCGGCCCCCAGTCCCACCCCACGCCGCTCGATTCGCTTCGGCCGCGATCGGTTCACGCTAATTGAGGAACACGTACGCCCATACGCCGAAAGCAGCCATACCTGTGGCGAAGGCAGCGACCAGCAGAGCACCTTGTGACGAGCCTTCCGTTCCCAACGACACCATGGCGCGGTGGAAGGCGTTGGTCAGGAGGATGTAAGCGGCGAACGCAGTCGCGCCGGAGACTACGAAGACCATGACGCCCGGCAACGGCTTGTCAGCGGCCACGCCGGTCAGGTTGACCGCCAGCCCGAAGAACACCGCGAAGACAGCCAACGGGTTCCAGAAAGCCATTCGCCGGGGAACCCGATCGCCCGGCGCCCCTCTCATCTCCACCACGATCGCGATGAGCAGCGCCGCCTGCACCTGCGCGAACAGACCGGCCGCATCGGGAGACATACCCCGAAGCGTATCGATCCCTGGTCGCGGGCCTGATGCCACGCTCCTGCCCGGCGGCGGCCCGCGAGTCAACCCCGGCGTCGCCCTGTTCCCGCTGCTGGGCCACGACCTGCTGGTCGTCTCGGTGGTCCTCGTCCTGCGCGTGCTCGCCAGGGTCCTCCATCACGATTGATCGAGTTCCCCCGGGCGCCGTGCTCTGCCGATCGACACGCCCGCGCAGAGCAGGCCGACGAGGACCGGGTAGACGGCACAGCGCTCGACGAGCCCGACCAGGACGTTGGCCCCCGAGCCGGCGACGGCCAGGAAGGCCACCGTCGAGACGAGCCCGAACGCCCCGAGTACGACCATGGCCCGGCCGGGCCGGCGAGCGACGCCGTGGCGCCGGTACCAGCGTCCGACAAGGATGATCAACACGTTGCCACCGACGATGGCCGCCATGGCGCCCAGTCCGTGGTACGTGTCGGCCTGGCCGTCGCCGGGAAAGAAGGCCAGCAGGACGCTACCGGCACCCACCACGGCGGCGAGCACGAGCACCGCCCCACGACGCCCGCCGCGCAGGCCGGTGAGCATGGCGGCGCCGGCGAACACCACGACGCCGTACAGGAAGAAGCCGGTGTTCATGACCCAGGCCAAGGGCGAGTACATGTACTGGTCGAGCGCTTCCAGCGGGCCGCGGACCCCGAGGTCGCTGATGTAGTGGTACGTGTAGCTGTAGGGCGGATCTGTCCACGCCGCGGCCGCGATGAACTCGGCGAGGAAGAAGATCACGGCCGCGGCGGCGAGGGTCGCTCCGGCCGCGCGCCGCTGCTTCGTCCGAGGCGCCCCGAAGGCGATCGTTCCCGGCTCGGTGTCAATACGTTCGATCATGGTGGGCTTCCTTCACATGGTCGGCGTCAGCTGGTGTCAGTGCGAAAGTGTAGTCGTACCAGTTTTGTAGTCAATACAATCCTGGTCGGAGTCAGTACGATCACGGCCATGGGAACGAATCCGAACCAGGCCGGACGGCGCGAGCGGAAGAAGGCCGCGACCCGGGCCTCGATCCTGCAGGCGGCGCAGCGGTTGTTCCTCGATCGCGGCTTCGACGCGGTGAGCGTGCGCGAGATCGCCGACGAGGCGGACGTCTCCCCCACGACTGTGTTCGCCCACTTCCCCCAGAAGGAAGCACTTCTCTTCTTCGAGGAGGACGCGCAGCGCGAGCGACTCGTCGCCGCCGTACGCGACCGGCCGGGCGGCTCGATCTCCGAAGCCCTGAAGACCTACTACCGCGCCGAGTTCATCGACATGTGGACCGGTGCGGGCGGGGCGCTCCGGAGCCGCTTCATGTCGCTGATAGAGGCGACACCCGCCCTGCAGGACTACGCCTCCCGGATGTGGCTTCGCCACGAGGACGCACTCGCCACGGCCATCGCCGACGAGTTCGGTCTGCCGCAGCCGAGCGACGAGATCCGCATGTACGCCCGTTTCGCGCTCCAGATCCAGCTGCTCGTGAAGAGTGACACCGATCCGATGCTCGACGCGGGCTTCCGCATCCTCGATCAGGGCTGGGAGCAGTACGTGTCAGGGCTGTGACCCTCGCCGAACCCGGCGGAGGCGTTGGGTGGGACTGACAGGCCCAGGCTGATCGCCGCCGCTTCGACGATCATGGTGAGCATGTCGTCGTCCACACTTTCCTTCGCCTGCGAATTCCTGCGCGAGCCCCGATCGGTGGCGTCGGTGACGCCCAGCAGCCAGGCCCTGTCGCGGCAGGTGTCACTGCCCATCCCGGCGTCCGGGCAGCCCACCGTGATCGAGCTGGGGCCGGGCACGGGCGCGTTCACCCGGCAGATCCAGACCACGCTGGGCGGGCGCGGGCACCACCTCGCGGTCGACGTGAACGCCCGCTTCACCGCCCTGATCGGCGAACGCTTCCCCGGCCTCGACGCGGTCACCGCCGACGCGCGCGAGCTGCCCCGCCTGCTACGCGAACGGAGGCTGCCCCACGCCGACGTCATCGTCAGCGGGCTGCCCTGGGCCGCGTTCGACGCGGGAACGCAACGCGACATCCTCGACGCGCTCACCGCCGTCCTGCACCCGGACGGCGGCTTCACCACCTTCGCGTACGTGCACGCGCGCTGGTCGGGACCGGCCCGCCGCTTCCGGGCGGCGTTGAACGAGCGTTTCGAAGAGGTCGTGCTCGGCCGTACGGTCTGGGCGAACGTGCCGCCCGCGCTGGTCTACCACTGCCGCCGCCCCAGGCGCCCCTAGGGTCCAGCAACTTCGGCACGACGCACCGCGAGCCGGTCGACGCCGTTGTCGACCGGCTCGCGGCGTTTCTCCACCGCAGGACCTAGCTCACACCGAGCAGGTGGGCATCGTCGGCGGCAGCTCGAGGTCGACCAGATAGTCGGCAGCGATCTTGTCGACACACGTGTTCGCCCCGGCGGAGACGACCGTGTGTCCCTCGCCCTTCACCGTCAGCAGGTCGCTTCCGAGGGTCTCGGCGAGCTCGATGCCGCCGGCGTGCGGAGTGGTGGGATCACCGGTGATCGAGACGACCAGTGTTTTCGGCAAGCCTGGGATGTTCTGAGCGTACGGAATGCCGAGAGTGGGCTGCGCCGGCCAGAACTCGCAGCCGTCCCGGGCGCCCTTCGTGACGTCGCCGCCGGGGTTCATGAAGGGCGCGATCTCGAACGTCCGCGTTCGCAGCTGGGCGACCTCCGGTGGCGTCAGGCGTTGCTCGTCCATGCAGTTGATCGCGAACATGGCCTCGGTGACATTGCCGTTGAGCGCCGTGTCGCCCTCGCCGCCACCGATGTCGAGCGCCAACCGCAGCAGAGCGTCACCGCGTCCCTGCCGCACCTCGGCCAGGCCGCTCACGATCGTGGGCCACAGCCTCGGGCTGTAGAGCCCCGCCATCACTCCGCCGAGCGCCCCGTCGAAGTCCAGCTCCTGGTCCCCGGCGGGCACGGGCTTGTCCCGTAGCGGTTGCAGGATGTCCTGGAAGGTCGACGTCCATGCCTTCGGGTCGGTCCCCAGCGGGCACTTGGCGTCCTTGGCGCACGCGGCCGCCATCACGGTGAAGGCGCGCTGGAAACCTCCGTACGCGCCGAGCCGCCGATCGATCGTGCCCAGGCCCGGATCGAACGCCCCGTCGAGGATCATCGCCCGCACCCGCTGCGGGAACTGTTCGGCGTAGACGCTGCCCAGGCGGGTGCCGTAACTCTGGCCGAGGAAGGTCAGCTTGTCGTCGCCCAGAGCCGCCCGCAGAACGTCCAGGTCGCGGGCCGTCGTCCGGGAACCCATCTGCGCGAGCGCCTTCGCTCCCCCGGATCCCTCGGCGCAACGCTCGAAGACCGCCCGGGTGTCCTCCTCCGTCAGATCGACGGTCAGCGTCAACGAGGGGAACACCTTGTCGCCTCGGCTCGTGCCCTTCTCGGAATAGCAGTCCGCGGCGGGCTTGGTGGCGCCGACGCCGCGCGGGTCGAACCCGACGAGGTCGAACGTCTCCGTGATGCGGCTCTCGGCCAGCCCGCGGCTGGCGGCCAAGCCACCGAGGACGCCGGAACCGCCCGGACCGCCCGGGTTGAAGACCACCGAGCCCTGCGACTCGCCTCGCGCCTTGACGCGCAGGACCGCCACGGAGGCGGTCGTTCCCTGTGGATCGTCGTAGTCCAGCGGCACGGTCAATCGCGCGCACTCAGCCGCGGGATCGGCCAGAATCTCGGCCTCGCGCTTGCTGGTGGCGAACTCGGCGCAGCCATTCCATTCCAGCTTCTGAGAGTAGTACCTCCCCAGATCGGCAATTGCTGAACTGCCTGCTGGTTCCGGTTGCTCGTTGTCTGCGGGCGTGCAACCCACGGCCGAAATCACACACATCAGCACGGCGAGGCCGGCGAGGCCGAAGCGGCGCGATCCCCGGCTTTCCCGATGCGCGAAAGGCTTGCCGTTCATCGTTCTGGGCACAGTGCGGAATCCTCTCCTTTCCGCCAGCCAAAACCATGTTCCCGCCACCGGGTCAAGCCGGTCACCAACCGCGAGTGCGCTCAGTCCTGTCCGGCGTGGACGCCGGGCATCGGGCGCACGGCCGCGGCGCGTTCCGCCGCCTTGGCGCTCCTGAGCGACCGCCCGTGGGGTGCCCAGTGTGTTCCCTGGGGCGAGGGCAGCGCACGCCGGGTGAGGGTGTCGGTCATGAAACGACGCCTGTTCGTCCTGACCGTGGTGGCCGCCCTGCCGGTCGCCGCGTTGCTGGTGCCGATGGCGGCCAACGCCGTGCCGGCCGCCGGCGGCGGCCCGAAGGCCGCCTCGACCTGTGCTGCCGTTCCTGTCTCCGCGCCTCAGGGCACCGAAGTGGAGAAGGTCACGGCCGTCGCCAACGCCGGCGGCACGATCTCGTTCCCCTCGGCCCCGCCGCTGCCGGACCACCCGCCGCTGGCGGGCGTTCCGGCGTGGTGCGACATCACCGTCACCGTGACCCACCCGGGCGCCGCGGACAAGGTGACCATCAAGGTGTCGCTACCGCGGGACAAGGAGGTCTGGAACGGCCGCTTCCAAGCCACCGGCGGCAGCGCCTACCTCGCCGGTGAGCTGCTCTACCCGCTGGTCGCGGGGGTCAAGGGTGGTTACGCCACCGCGGCCACCGACGCCGGGGTGGGCGCCGATCCGCTCGATCCCAGTTCGTGGGCCGACAACCCCCAGCTGGTGAAGAACTTCGCCTCGCGCTCGATGCACGACCTCGCGGTCGTCGGCAAGTCGGTGACGAAGAACTTCTACAGCAAGGCGCAGTTCTGGTCCTATTGGAACGGCTGCTCGACCGGCGGCCGCCAGGGTTACTCGGAGGCGCAGAACTACCCGGCCGACTTCAACGGCATCCTGGCCAAGGCGCCCGCGATCGACTGGACCCGCTTCGCGGTCGGCACGGCCTGGTCGCAGGCGGTCTTCAACGAGTACGAGGTCAAGCCGAGCCCGTGCGAGCTGGAGGCCTTCAACACGGCCGCGGTCAAGGCGTGCGACACCCTCGACGGCGTTCGGGACGGCATCGTCGACGTCCCGCAGAACTGCGAGTGGGACGCCCGTGAGCTGGTCGGCGCCGAGGTGGTCTGCGACGGCAGGACGATCACCGTCACGAAGGCCGTCGCCGACGCCGTGACCAGGATCTGGGCCGGCCCGAAGAGCTACCCGGGGCCGAACAAGGGCGCAAGCCTCGCATTCCTGGCCACGCCGGGCAAGCCGTTCTTCGTCGCGGACGCCTGGGCG
Organism: Paractinoplanes hotanensis; assembly: GCF_023717965.1. NCBI lineage: Bacteria > Bacillati > Actinomycetota > Actinomycetes > Micromonosporales > Micromonosporaceae > Paractinoplanes > Paractinoplanes hotanensis. The sequence goes on from NZ_JAMQOL010000013.1 coordinate 54,117, forward strand.
AAGTTCTTCGTGACCAGAAACCCCGGCTACGACCTGTCGAAGATCAACTTCAAGACCTTCGACAAGCTGTACGCAGCCTCGGTCGAGCAGTACGACGCCGTGATCGGCACCGACGACGCCGACCTGTGGAAGTTCGCCGCGTCCGGCGGCAAGCTGCTGACCTGGCACGGCCAGTCCGACCAGCTGATTCCGACCGACGCGACGGTCCGGTACCGCGAGCGGGTCAACAAGATCTTCGGTGGCAACCGCACGGTCGACCACTTCTACCGGCTGTTCCTGGTGCCCGGCGTCGACCACTGCGGCACGAGCGGCCCGACGATCAGCGACACCGACGCTCTCGCCGCGCTGACCAAGTGGGTCGAGCGCGGCACGGAGCCGAAGACGCTGCCGGCCGCGGGCACGTCGCCCACCGGCGTGAGCGTCAGCCACCCGGTCTGCAGCTACCCGGACGTCGCACGCTGGACCGGCAAGGGTTCGGTCACCGCGGCCGCGAACTACCGCTGCGTCCGCGCCTGATCCCACCCGGCAACTTGATCCTTTCCAGGAAAGCGGCCCCGGTCTCCTGCACAGGAAGACCGGGGCCGCCTCGCGGTCGCGTGTCGGTCGAGCACCTCGGCGCATGGTTGGTCCAGGACGGCCCGGGGAATGGCCGTACTGTGAAGGGCCTACTCGCACGCGCGCCGTCCCGGGTCCGTAGTGTGTCCGTACACCGGGCTCGGCGCAGAGGCATCTGCCGGAAGACCCGCTGATGCGGGCGGCAGGTCCGAGTTCACAGCCGCCGCCACCCGCTTCTGCGGTGGGGCGTCGGGGCGGTCTGATCGCAGCGGTTACGCTGGGTCATTAGCAGATCGAGTGATGTGGTTTACAGATGATCAATGCACAGGAATTCGCCCGGCGGCTCAGCACTCTTCGAGCCGAGGCGTTCACCAGCGACGACGTTGTGGACCTGGCCACCGCCGCTGACGTTCGCATCAGCTCCGACCTCGAGATCGACGCCACTCTGGCGCAGCGCCTGCTGGACCACGTCTCGCCGGCGGTGCCGGTCACCGGAGCACAGATCACCGCGTCGGAGTGGCCACCCCCGACTTCCAGCCGCCCCGCGGCGCCTCCGGCGGTGTTCTCCAGCCCCGGCGCTTTCGACAGTCCCGCGGATCAACCGGCTCGAGCCCGCCGATCCGGGCCGGCGCGTGGCGGGCGACGCCCGGACTCCCGACGAACCGGCCGGTGAATCACCGGGCCAAGAGCATCCTCGTGGAGTCCTGGCATCACCACCAGTAGTTGTCCTGCGGCTGATAGGGAGCTTCCAGGTCGGCGATCTCGCTCCCGGTGAGGTCGAGACCGAGGGCGGCGACAGCGTCCTGCAGGTGGTTCGGCTCGGTGGCGCCAACGATCGGGCAGGACACCACCGGTGGCCACGGCGGCATGCTGCATCTTCGCGAACTGCCGGGCCCCCATCGACGACGCGCCGAGGTAGCGCGCCTTCAGTCCGGTACGACCCAGCCGTGTCACCTTTGCGCAGATCCACTCCCAGCATTCGAAACGGGGCCGGAGACAGTGAGCAGTGGCGCACACATCTCATCGGTGGTGCCCTCGCCCCACACGACATAGCGCGGGGGCAGGTCACTCAGCTGGGGCAGCAGCTTGCGCAGCCCGACGTCGAAGGAGCATGTGGTGCGCAACGCACCGTGACGGAACCGCCCCCGGCCGCAACGGCCTCGGACGGACCGGCGAGCAGCGGCCCCGCAACCGCGACCGCAGCGCCACCACCGAGGACAGCCCGCCGGGTCACCCCCGATCCGCCATGTTCCCCATCGTCATGTGACGTCATCGTTCCCTGCTTCCCCGCCCTGCACGGTTCGGGCGCTGGTCAACTCCGGCTGCCCACCAGGTTGGGCCCTCGTCGACGCGGCAGCCACGGTCTGCCGATCCCTGGATCGGCGACCGCGAGCGCCGCCGAGCCGGGGACCGGCAGACCGTGGCTGCCGGGAACGCTGTCGCGCACACTGTCGGGGCACGCGTGACCGGGCCCGGCGCCGGAGTGCCGAGGCTCAGTGAAAATCGGCGGAGACGGGCCGTGCGGCGATCGTCGACAGGCGATCGAGCTTGCGGTAGCTCTCGCTGCCCGGGACGGCGGTGTAGACGAGGAGCCGATGGGACTGCTCCGGGTCGTGCAGCGTCTGGCAGTCGAGCTCCACGAGACCGACCTCGGGGTGCACGTATCGCTTGATCTCGTGCGGGCCCGCGCTGACGTCATGCCGGTTCCACAGTTCGGCGAACTCCGGGCTCTCGGCGAGCAGTCGGTCGGCGAGCCGGGCGGCCTTCGAACCGGGCCCGCGGACGGTGGTCAGCCGGCGTGCCGCGGAGGCGAAGACGCGGGACATGCGGTCATGATCGTCAGGGTGGTACAGCTGACGGGTGGCCGGATCGGTGAACCACCGGTACGGCAGGCTCCGGGCGGGTCCGGTGAAGCGGGTGAGGTCGCCGGTGAGCGCCACGGCGAGCGGGGTCTGCCGCAGCGTCTCGCCGAGCTCGGTGACGATCTCGGCGGCGCTGTCGGTGAGCCGGTCGAAGATGCGCAGCAGACCCGGGCCGATGTGCTCGCTGGTCGCTCCGCGGGCCGGCGGGTGGTGGCCGGCCAGGCGGAACAAGTGGTCGCGCTCGTCGAGGGACAGGTGCAGGCCCTGGGCGATGGCGGCGATCAGGCCTTCGGACGGCAACGGGCCGCGCTCCTGCTCGATCCGGCTGTAGTAGTCGGCGGAGAGGTGACAGAGCTCCGCCACCTCCTCCCGGCGCAGGCCGGTGGTGCGGCGGCGCGGCCCGCGGGGCAGACCGACGTCCTCCGGCTGCAACGACTCCCGCCGGCGGCGCAGGAACTCGGCCAGTCCGGAGCGATCGATCATCTGTCTGTTCTACCGGCCGCGCGCCACAGCATCCAGGGCCTGCCGATCCCCCCTTCGCCGGGCCGGGACGGATCGGCGTGACACGGATCGGCAGGCCCTGGATGTGGTTCCGGTTGTGCACGAATCTCAATCGCAGCCGAACTGACGAGGAGCAGCACGATGGCACGTACGAAGATCGACTTTTCCGTCCCCGACCTGACCGGCAGGCGCGTCGTGATCACGGGCGCGAGCGACGGGATGGGCCTCATCATGGCCACCCGGCTGGCCGGCGCCGGAGCCGAACTGATCCTGCCGGTCCGCAACGCGGCCAAGGGCGACAGGGCGATCGCGCAGATCCGGCGCAGCCACCCGGGCGCCACAGTCTCCTTGCGTACCCTCGACCTTTCGTCCCTCGCCTCGGTCGCCGCCCTCGGCGACACGTTCCGCGGGGAGGGCGACCCGATTCACGTATTGATCAACAACGCCGGTGTCATGCGGCCGCCGAACCGGCAGCTCACGGCCGATGGCTTCGAGGTGCAGTTCGGCACCAACCACCTGGGCCACTTCGCGCTGGTCGGACACCTGCTGCCGCTGCTGCGCGCCGGCCGCGCACGGGTCACGTCGCAGATCAGCATCGCCGCCCGCCGGGGCACGATCAACTGGGACGATCTGAACGGGGACCGCTCGTACAACGTCATGCGGGCCTACAGCCAGTCGAAGATCGCCTTCGGGCTGTTCGGCCTCGAGCTGCAGCGGCGCAGCGAGGCCCAGGGCTGGGGCATCACCAGCAACCTGTCCCACCCCGGAGTGGCCCCCACGAACCTGCTGGGCGCCCGCCCCGAGATCGGCCGCAGCCAGACCATGCCGCAATACCGGCTGATCCAGGGTCTGTCGTCCCGCGGCATCCTGCTGGGCACCGCCGAGACCGCCGGGCTGCCGGCGCTGATGGCCGCGACCGGCCCCGACGCCGTACCGGGCGGGCTCTACGGGCCCAGCGGCCCGGGCAATCTCGGCGGCCGACCGGCCGAACAGCGGTTGTACCCGCCGCTGCGCAGCGCCGAGGACGCGGCGCGCGTGTGGGATGTCTCCGAGCGGCTCGCCAAGGCGCCGTTCGCGGCCTCCGCATGAACCGGCCGCGCAGCCCCTGGTGGGTGGTTGTCGGCGGCGGGGTCGCCGCCGCCTTCGGCCCGCAGATGTACCTGGCCTCCCTCGGCCTGTTCGTGGATCCGATCTCCGCGGAGACCGGGTTCAGCCGGACGACCGTCACCGCCGCCGCCTCGGTGGCCGCGGTCGGGATGGCGATCGGCCTGCTGACGGTGGCCCGGTTCGTCGACCGTTTCGCGGCGCGGTACCTCCTCGTGCCCGGGTTCGTGCTGTTCGCGGCGTCGATGGCGCTGATCGGTCTGGTGCCGCCGGTCGCCCTGGCCTACCTGCTGCCCTGCTTCTTCGTGGGGCTCTTCGGCGCGGCGACCATGGTGCCCGCCTCCCGGGCCGTGGTGAGCTGGTTCGACAACAACCGCGCTCTGGCCGTCGGGGTGGTGACCGGCTTCATCGGGCTGGGCGCGGCCCTGGCACCGGTGCTGGCCGGCGCGCTCATCGACAGCGTCGGCTGGCGGGCCGCGTACGGTGTCATGGCTCTGCTCTCCGTCCTGGTGCCGGTCACGATGGTCACGCTGTTCGTGCGGGCCCGCGCCGAACGACACGTGCGGGGCCGCCTGGTCCAGCAGGCACAGGTGGACGGCCGGGACGTCAGCCTCGAACTGCCGGGCCTGGCGTTCGGCGAGGCGGTCCGCACCCGGCAGTTCTGGGGCATCGCGGTCGGACTGGGCCTGGTCGGCGTGGTCGTCACCGGCCTGCAGGTGCATCTCGTGCCGATGATGACCGACCGCGGCCTGACCGACGACCAGGCCGCCGCCCTGCTCGTGGTGTTCGGCCTGACCTCGCTCGTCGGACGGGTGGCCGGCGGCTTCATCATCGACCGCGTCCACGGCGCCGTCGTGGGGCCGATCGTGATGCTCGCCCCCATCATCGGCCTGTTCTTCCTGGACCTGCCGTTCGCCGGCGCCGCCGCCGCGGTGGGCTTCATCGGCGTCGCGTTCGGCATCGAGGGCGACCTGCTCGCCGTGCTCATCACGCGCTATCTCGGCATGCGCAGCTTCGGCCGGCTCGTCGGCTCGGTGCAGGCCGCGTTCATCCTCGGCTCCGCGATCGGGCCGCTGCTGCTCGGCCTGGGCTACGACTCGTTCGGCGCCTACGACCCGGTCCTGCCGGTCCTCATGGTCCTGCTCGCGATCGGCGCCGTCCTCATCGCCACCCTGGGCCCGTACGCGTATCCGGCCGTCGAAGGCTTCGACCGGCTCGCCGCCCGCGATGAGCTCGCCGCCTCCGAGGTCCTGACCGACGTGGCCGAGAGCCGGCCCACGGCCCGGAGCCACTCGGCCTGAGCTCCGCTACGCGATCACCCGGTTCGCCGGTGGCGTTCGCGATAGGTGCGGGTCTTGTGGCGGTTGCCGCAGACGTCCATGGAGCACCAGCGGCCCCGGCCGCTGCGGGAGGTGTCGTAGAACGCCCAGTGGCAGTCCGGCGCCGCGCACAGCTTGACCCGTTGCCACTCGCCACGGGCCGCGCTCTGCGCCACCGTCTCGACGATCGCGTCCAGCCACGGCCGCCCGGATCGGGCGGCGATCCGCAGGCCGCGCGTCGGATCAGGAACGAGTCGCAGCTGGTAGTCGGTCAGCGCTGTCGTGGCATCGAGCTCACCGAGGAGCACCTCCCGCAGTGCCGTGCGCAGGGCGACGGTGGCGGCCAGGTCGGCGGGCTGCGGTTCGGCCCCGGCGGTCGGCAGATCGCGGGCCGCGAGCCATTCCGACAGGGCGCCTGGGGAGGTCAGATGTTCGCCGGCGACGTGGCTCTCCCCGTGCCGGCTGAACGTTCGCTCGTCGACGGTGTTGAGAAACTCCTCGATCACGTGCAGGTCAACCACGACACCAGGATACAACAATACCGGTGTTGACAGTCGACGACACCGGATTTAGCGTTCAGTGGTGTTGCATCTCCGATGAGGGAGGAACCCATGAACGTCTCCGACACCGAACTCGAGGATCTGCGCGACCGCCTGCGCCGGACGCGGTGGGCCACGCCCTGGCCGGTCGGCCCGTGGGAGGCCGGCGCCGACGGCGGTGAAGTCCGCCGGCTGGTGGACTACTGGGCGTCGGCGTACGACTGGCGCCAGCACGAGGCCGCCATCAACGCGCTGCCGTCCCGGTTCGCCGACATCGACGGGACACCGATCCACTACCTGCGCTACGACGCGGAGCGCGAGGGCGCGCTGCCACTGGTGCTGACCAACGGCTGGCCGAGCTCGTTCCTGGAGCTGACCGGCCTGGCCGAGCGACTGTCCGCGCCGTCGCGTCACGGCGGCAGCCCCGACGACGCGTTCACCGTCATCGTCCCGTCCCTGCCCGGTTTCGGACTCTCGCCCCAACGCCCCGCCTTCCCCGACGACGTCCTGCCCACGCACGAGATCTGGCACCGGCTCATGCACGACGAGCTGGGCTTCCAGCGGTACGGCGCACACGGCGAGGATCTCGGCGCGGGAATCACCGTCCGGCTCGGACAGACGCACCCCGAGGCGGTGGCCGGCATCCACGTCCTGACCATCGCCGACCCGCCCGCGTACGACCCGGCCGGGCTGACCGACGAGGAGCGCGCCTACCTGGACGCGAAGGCGGCCTGGCATGTCACCGAGGGCGGGTACTCCCACGAGCAACGCACCCGCCCGCTGACTCTCGCCCAGGGCCTGTCCGACTCGCCATCGGGGCTGCTCGCCTGGATCCTCGAGAAGTACCGCGCGTGGAGCGACTGCGACGGCGACGTGTCCAGCCGGTTCAGCGACGACTTCCTGCTCACCCAGGCCTCGCTCTACTGGTTCACCAACTCGATCTCCACCTCGTTCCGCCCGTACTACGACGGCGATCGCGGGCTCGTGCCGGGCCGTGGACCCGTCGAGGTCCCGACCGCGCTCGCGCTGTTCCCGGCCGAGATCGGCGCACCGCCACCCCGCAGTTGGGTCGAGCGGGCCTACCGTCTCACCCGCTACACGGTCATGCCGCGTGGCGGCCACTTCGCCCCGCACGAGGAGCCCGAGTTGCTGGCCGGCGACCTGACCGCGTTCTTCCGCCCGCTGGCCGCTCAGCTGCCTCATGGCCGGATTCCCGGGTAGCCGGTAGTAGCACGTCCCGGATGGCAACCGGCAGCACTCGGTCGCACCGGCTCCGGTCAGGCTCCGGTTTCCCGGCGTAGCGCGAGCACGGCGATGTCATCGTCGGGCCGGGCGGGGGCGAGCCGGGCCATGACGGCGTTGCAAACGGTGTCCGGCACGAGTCCGTGGCCGTCCGACAATTGTGGCGGCCGGCTGTGCCCGGACGACTTTGCTCTCAGTACACGAAGCGCGACACCGCCGCCTGCAGCTCGCTGGACATGCGGGACAGCTCCGCCGCGGACCGCTGCGCGTCTCCCACGGACTCGGCCGTGGTGCGGGCGTTCTCGGCCACGCTGGTGATGCCCTGGTTGATCTGGCCGGTCGCGCTCGCCGCCTCGCCCACGTTGCGGTTCATCTCGGCGGTGGTGGCGCTCTGCTCCTCGACCGCCGACGCGATCGTGGTCGTGTAGTCGCTGATGTGACCGATGATCTCGCTGATCTCGCCGATGGCCGCGACGGCCTGATTGCTGTCGCCCTGGATCGCCTCGACCCGGCGGGCGATGTTCTCGGTCGCCTGGGCGGTCTCCTGCGCGAGGTCCTTGACCTCGCCGGCCACGACGGCGAAGCCCTTGCCGGTCTCGCCCGCCCGGGCCGCCTCGATCGTGGCGTTGAGGGCCAGCAGGTTGGTCTGCTCCGCGATCGCCGTGATGACCCGGATGACGTCGCCGATCTCGCGGCTGGACTCGCCGAGCGTGGCGATGGTCTGGTTGGCCGACGCGGTGATCCCGACTGCCTTGCCGACCACCTCGGCCGCGTTGTTGGCGCTGCGCGCGATCTCCGCGATCGCCGAGCCCATCTCCTCCGAGCCGGCGGCCACGGTGGTGACGCTCTGCGAGACCTCCTGCGACGCCTGCGAGACGACCCGTGCCTGCTGCGAGGCCGTCGCCGCGCCCTCGCTGATCTGGTTGGCGATGACCGACGTCTGCTCGGCGGCCGCGGACAGGCTGGTCGCCGCGGCGCCGACCGAGGCCACGACATCACGGGTCTGCTGCTGCGCGATCGCGAGCATCTCGGCCATCTGGCCGACCTCGTCGCGGCCGCGCACGTCCACCCTCGCGGTCAGGTCGCCGTCGGCCATCGCGGTCAGCGAAGCCTTCACCTTGTCGAGCCGCCGGACGATGACCCGGGAGACGTACATGCCGAGCAGCATCGCGGCCAGCACCCCGGCGATCAGCACGATGATCTGGGTCCGCCGCGCGGCCGCCGCCGAATCCCGGCTGTCCGCTGCCCGCTGCGCCGCCTGGGCGAGCTGGGCCTCGTTCTCGGCCTCGACTGCCTCGGCGGCCACGGTCATCTGCGGCAGGAACGTCTCGCGGTAGGCCGTGGCGAACGCGGCGACGTCGCCCTTGGCGGCCAGCGGGATGAGCGTGTTGCGGGCCGTGGCGGTCAGATCCTCGTACGCCTGCTCGAAACTGGCCACGGTCGCCGGGTCGACCGCGCCGGGCCGGTACTCCTTCAGCGCGGCCTGGACCAGCTCGTCACGTTCGGCGATCTGGTCGCCGAGCTTCTTACTGGTCGCCGGCGAGGCCACGCCGTACTCGAGATAGCGGGCCCGGATCGCCTGCAGGTGCCGCGACATGGCGGCCAGCGAGGTCAGCGGTGCGACGTTGTCGCTGTAGAGCGCCCCGTTCTTGCTGCTCAGATCCGAGATCGCGACGAGTCCGACGATGCCCACCAGGACCGCGGCGAGTGCGGCGGTCGCGATGCCGATCTGAATCTTCGTGTTTACCCGCAGGTTGGCGAACCAGCCGCCCCCGGCCGCCGTGCGCCCGCCGTCACCCATGTGGTGCTCCTTGCCGAAAAGGTCTCCCTTCTTCCCGGTCGGTCAGTAATGACCAGAACTGAGCCGCTGCACGATTTTTGCTCGGCACGGCGCCGACGGCCGCGGCGCCGCCGAGCCGCGACTCAGTCGAGGCCGGTGCGGCCCTCGGCCCAATAGGCCTTGCCCTTGACCACGCGGGGCTTTCGCTCCCAGCCCCGGCTGTCTCGCCGGACCGCGTGCACCGTCGCGGCGTCGCCGGTCACGACGAGGGTGCCCCGGGCAGCGTCCCAGCTCACCGGCGTGTAGGTGCGCACGCTCATCGACCCGCGCCGCGGCCGGATCTGCAGTTTCGCGCCGGGCGTCCACGTCGCCTTGCGGAACGCCTCGGCCGACAGTTCCACCCGGACGAACTCGCGCGAGAGGCGGCCACACCCGATGACGCGGGCCTCGTCCATCATCGCTCCGCTGGCCAGGTCGGCCAGGCGTTCGGCGAGTCCACTCATCGTTGTCTCACTCCAGGGTCCGGTTTCGAGCGATCACTGTCTGATAGTCCCACCGGTCAGACACCCGGCGCCTACCGGTGAGAACGTCTTGTTTGAGAATTTCTTAACTGATACTTTCGGCGCCAGGACCGACAGCCGGTTCGAGTTCGGGAGATCTCCATGACGGCACGCGACACAGACGATCGGGGCCCCAGGCCGTCGCTCGACTCCGAGCTGACCTGGCTACTGCACCGAGCAGCTCAGCACATGCACAACGTAACCGGCGAGCAGGCCGAGAAGCACGGACTCACCCTGCGCGAATACATCGTGCTGAGCGCCCTCGACAAGACCCCCGGCCTCACCCAGGGGGAACTCGGCAAGTCGCTGAGCCTGGACAAGTCCACGCTGATGAGCCAGCTCGACCGGCTCGAGCACAGAGGCCTGGTAGTCCGCCACAACGCCCCGCACGATCGTCGCATCCGCATCCCGGTCATCACCGAGAGCGGCGAAGCCGTCCGCGCCAAGGTGGCCGAGACCAGCGCCGCCGCCGAGGCGTCCGTACTCGACGGGTTCAGTCAGGACCACATCGCGTCTCTCCGCCACATGCTGTTCGCCATCATCGGCGACAGCGAGGACCGGGGCTCCTGCCTGTGACAGCCCGCAGAAGCCCCGATCGGCTGCCACCGCCGTGATCTCAGCCGCCATCCCCAGTCCCGCCACGTCCGTGTGGCACCTGGACCCCCGTACCGATCCGGGCGTACGCCCTGTGCATCCTCGCCGGCATCGTCGTGGCGGTGCTGATCATGGAAGGGCGGCTGGGCGCACGCGGCGTCGCGAAGGGCACCTCCCTGGACATCGCCGCCTGGACCGTGCCGACAGGCATCCTCGGCGCGCGCGTCTATCACCTCGTGACGTCCCCGCAGGACTACTTCGGCCCGGACGGGGACCCGATGCGGGCGTTCGCCATCCGGGAGGGCGGGCTGAGCATCTGGGGCGCCGTGGCCGGCGGCGCCCTCGGGGCGTACATCGCGGCCCGGCGCACCGGTCTGCCGCTGAGCTTCGTCGCTGACGCCCTCGCCCCGGGACTTCGAGTGGCTCAAGCGATCGGACGACTCGGCAACTGGTTCAACAACGATGTCTACGGCAGGCTCCGCGCATCGGTGGTCGCCGTCCGGACGGACGGCGAGCACGCAACCCTTCGATACGAGGTCGCCGGGAGTGTGCGGGCCCCATCGGCAACCCGGATGACTGCGGACGAGCCGAGGGCGGAGGCGCTCGACGAGTGAAGCGTGCGCCGCGCGGTCTAACCGGCCGAGCGGCGGACCGCCTCCATCGCCAGCGACGTGTAGGGCTGCCCGAGATAGGCGGTGAGCAGAACCATCAGCTCGGTGAGGGCCCGCTCGTCCAGACCGGTGCGGCGGGCCAGCGTCAGGTAGGTGGACAGGCGTACGCCGGTCACGTTCTGGGCGACGAGCGCGGTGATGACGGCGATGCTGCGGTCGCGGTCGGTCAAGTTCTGGCCCTGCCAGCCGGGACCGCCGGCGGCTTCGAACGCTTCCCGGGTGTACACAGCGCCGGCATGCTCGTTCATGATGCGTTCGGCCTCGGCGGGGACCACTCCGAAGTTGCGGGCGTAGACCTCACGGCCGGCAGCGGCCCGGGCGCTCATCTCGTACACGGGAATGGTTTGCATGGTCTCTTTCCTGTCGCGGGAGTGGTGGATGACGACTCAGGCCGGCTGTCCCGCTGCCCGTGCCGACAGCAGCGGGATTCCCCGGTACGAGTCGAGGTCGTGGGCGGGCACGATCTGCATCAACCCGTCGAGGGCGATCATGCGCAGCAGACCTTGCCGGAGCTGTTCGGGATCGCTGTCGGCGAGTTTGCGCAACAGCCAGGGGCGTTCGGCGCGACGGCGGATACCGTCGATCTGCCAGGTGAGATCGCCGATGAAGGCATACCTCTGACCGGCCGGCAGGGCGACGAAGACGACGACCGAGCCAGTGGTGTGGCCACCGGCCAGGGCGATGACCACGGAGCCGTCGCCGTACACGTCATGACTCGACGCGAAGCCCAGGTAGGGCCGGTCGTCGAACCCGTACTCGTGGATCTCGTGCCCCTGCGACACGCTGCGGTAGACCTTGCCGTCCGGATCAGAGGCCGCGTATTCGCGCTCGTCGGCGTTCATCCAGATCGGAGTGTCGCGCAGCCCGTCGAGGCCGCTGACGTGGTCCCAGTGCGAGTGCGTCGGCAGCACGCCGAGCAACCGGCGGCGGTCGTAGCCGGCGTCGTCGAGCTGACTGCTGACCGTCGGGCCCGCCTCGTAGGGGGCACGCACGAACCGGGGCAACATCGCGATGTGCGCGGCGACGTCGGCGCCGAAACCGGCGTCGATCAGCAGATCGCCCTTCGGGTGCCGCACCAGCACCGCCGACGACGCGAAGTGCCGCTTGTCGCCGAACGAACCACCCTTGAAGGCCAGGGCCGCACGAGTCACGTACGTGCCGGTCGGCAGGTGATGGATGGCCACCTCCGCCGGCGGAGAGGCCTCGGGGAGCGGCTGAGGCCACGGGGCGGGTTCAAGGAGAGGTGACATACCAAAACCGTACGACCCGAGATCTTCTCAGTCAAGACGTTCTCGCCCGAGATGGCCTGAGTTGAACATGTGAACATTCACAAATTGCCAGTTCCGGTGCCGCCTTGATCGACCGGACTTTGCATCACGGGCAAATAGATCCGCCGAGTTGTCGCTGAAAAACCGTTACGCCATCGATCACAGCCTCCAATACGAGATCCGGGCTGGGTTCACGCCATTCGACAGCGATACATGGCATCGACAGCTGTCATTGACCATCCGCGATAGTTAACGCTAACTTCACGACCACGAAACCACCGAGAGTTGCGTTCACAGAGGAGCCCCGGTGTCCGTACCGTCATCCCCTTCAGCGCCCGTACGGAGGCTGACCGCGATCGTGGCGGCCGCTCTGACCGGCGTCGCCACGGCAGCCGCCGTCGCCGTGGCCGGCCCTGCTTTCGCCGCCGCAGCCGTGCTCTACGCCGCCCCGTCCGGAACCGGCACGAGTTGCACCGCCGCCGCGCCCTGTTCGCTGGCCGCGGCGCAGACCGCAGTGCGGTCGCTGAACGGCTCGATGTCCGGCGACGTCGTCGTCCAGCTGGCCGACGGGGTCTACCGGCAGTCGTCGCCGTTGCGGATGACCGCCGCCGACTCCGGCTTCAACGGCTACCGCGTGGTGTGGCAGGCGGCGCCGTCGGCCCGTCCCGTGATCAGTGGCGCCCGTCCGGTCACCGGGTGGTCGCAGGTCGACGCCGGCCGCAACATCTGGCGGGCCAACGTGGGCGCCGGCATCGACAGCCGGCAGCTCTACGTCAACGGCGCCGTCGCGACGAGGGCCCGCACCCAGGTCAACCGGGCCGACTTCACCGCGGACAGCACCGGCCTGAGGTTCACCAACGGCGCGCTCAGCTACCTGAACAATCTGGCCGACCAGAGCCGCGTACAGATGGAGAGCGTCAATTCCTTCACCGACCGGTACGTGTCGGTGCAGCGCATCAGCGGCAACCAGATCACGATGCAACAGCCCGGATGGAGCAACAACAACTTCGGGTACGACACGTTCACCCAACCGCACCGGGCCGGGCCGCTCTATCTGAGCAACGCGTACGAGTTCCTGGACAGCCCGGGCGAGTGGTACCTCGATCCCGGAACCGGTGCGCTGTCGTACATCCCGCTCGCCGGGCAGAACATGGCCGGCGTCAGCGTGGAACTGCCGGCGCTGCAGTCCCTGGTCCAGGTCGGCGGCACCTACGACGCGCCCGCGCACCACCTGACGTTCAGCGGAATCACCTTCACCGGCACCAGCTGGCTCGGACCGAGCAGCAATCAGGGCTACGCGGATCAGCAGACCGGCGCCTACATCCACGGCAACTGGAGCTGGCCGGCCTTCAGCTCCTGCCACAACGGGTGCCCGCAGTTCGAGGCCACCCGCCCGAACTGGCTCCAGTCCCCCGCCGCCGTACAGGTCTCGGCGGCCAACAACGTCACCTTCACCGACTCGCAGTTCGTGAACCTCGGGCAGACCGCGATCGGCATCGGCAACGACGTCAGCGCCCACGGCAGCGGGGTCGGGCTGGGCACGAGCACCATCACGGTCACCCGGTCGGAGATCGCCCGGAACGTCGCGGGCGGCATCGTGGTCGGTGGTGTCCGGGCCGACGCGCACCACCCGAGCGACGCGCGCATGAGGAACCGGGACATCACGATCAGCAACAACCGCCTGCACGACCTCGGGACGGACCATCGCGGCATCGTGTCGGTGCTCGCGACCTATGTCACGAACGCCGTCATCTCGCACAACGAGGCCTACAACCTGCCGTACACCGGCATGTCCATCGGGTACGGCTGGGGCTCGAACGACGCCGGTGGCAGCAACCACTACGCCGACCGGGGGCTGTACAACTACCAGCCGCGCTACAGCACGGCGACCACCGCGTCCGGCAACCAGCTCGTCGGCAACTACGTGCACGACGTCATGCAGCAGATGAACGACGGCGGTTGCATCTACACGCTGTCGGCCAATCCGGGCGCGGTGATCAGCGACAACTACTGCCTGCGGACCAACGGCTACTTCGGGATCTACTTCGACGAGGGCTCCCGGTACTACACCGCCCGCAACAACGTCTTCTCGTCCACCGGCACGTGGGCCACCGCCAACTACTGGTTCGCCGAGAACATGGGCAACTTCACGGTGACGAACAACTGGTCGACCAACAACAGCACGAACGTCACGAACGGCGATCGAGGCAACGTCGTGTCCGGGAACGTGACGGTGACGAACGGCAACTGGCCCGCGGGCGCGCAGGCCGTGATGTCGGCCGCCGGGCCGCAGTCCGGCGGAACCGAGCAGACGGCGCAGATCGTCGGCACCCAGTCCGGGCGGTGCGTCGAGGCCACCAGCGCCACCAACGGCGTCCAGGCGCAACTCTCCGACTGCGGATCCGGCACCGGCCAGCGCTGGACGTCCACCTCCGGCAAACAGCTGAGGGTGTACGGCAACAAGTGCCTCGACGCGTCCGGCCAGGGCACCGCGAACGGCACCGCGGTCATCGTCTGGGACTGCGGCGGACAGGCCAACCAGCAGTGGAACGTCAATGCCAACGGCACCATCACCGGCGTCCAGTCCGGCCTGTGCCTCGACGCTCCCGGCAACGCGACCGCGGCCGGCACCAAGCTCAACCTCTGGGCCTGCAACGGCGGCGCCAACCAGCAGTGGACCTCCCGTAGCGGGCTCCGATGAGAACCGGCATGACGGCACATTCGTACCGCCGGACCGGGCTGCTCGCCGCGGCCGCCCTCCTGATCGCCGGGCTGGGGGTGAGCGTCACCCACGTCGCGCCGGCGACCGCGCAGTCCGGAACGCTGGCGGCAACCGCCGGCTGCGGCAAGAGTCCGGCCCTGACCAGCGGCGCACGCACGATCCAGAGCGGCGGGAAGAACCGCACCTTCATCCTGCGGATCCCGGACGGCTACGACAGCAACCGGCAGTACCGGCTGATCTTCGGCTTCCACTGGAACGGCGGCACGGCCAACGACGTCGACTCCGGCGGAACCAGCGGATACCCCTGGTCGTACTACGGGCTGCGATCCATGGCGGACAACAGCGCGATCTTCGTCGCGCCCCAGGGTCTCAACAACGGATGGGCCAATGCCGGCGGCGAGGACCTCGCGTTCGTCGACGCCATGGTGAACCTCATCGAGGGCGCCCTCTGCGTCGACACGACCCAGCTGTTCTCGCTCGGCTTCAGCTACGGCGGAGGCATGAGTTACGCGATCGCCTGTGCGCGGGCGACCGTCTTCCGCGCGGTCGCGGTCTATTCCGGCGGCCAACTGAGCGGCTGCAGCGGTGGCACCCAGCCGATCGCGTACATCGGGCTGCACGGACTGCGCGACCCGGTGCTGAACATCTCGGCGGGACGGTCGCTGCGGGACAGGTTCGTCAGGAACAACGGCTGCACGGCCCAGAACCCGCCCGAGCCCGCACAGGGCAGCCTCACCCACGTCGTCACCTACTACTCGGGCTGCCGGGCCGGCTATCCGGTGGCGTGGGCCCCGTTCGACGCGGGCCACACCCCCAATCCCTGGGACGGCTCAGCCGGCGACTACAACCCCGGTGAGAAGTCGTGGACCCGGCCGGTGGCGTGGGACTTCTTCAACCAGTTCTCGTCCTCGCCCGGTCCCTCCTCGCCCGGCCCCTCCTCACCCGGCCCGTCGTCGCCCGGCCCGTCGACCGGCGCCTGCCGGGTCAAGGCCACGGTCAACGCCTGGAACTCCGGCCTGACCGAGGACCTCACCATCACCAACACCGGGACCACCGCGATCAACGGCTGGTCGGTGGCATTCGCCCTGCCCGGTGGGCAGACCATCACGTCCGGCTGGAACGCCACCTACTCCCCCACGTCCGGACAGGTGACGGCCAGGAACGTCGCCTACAACGCCGCGATCGCCCCGAACGCGTCGGTCAGCGTCGGCTTCCAGGCCAACCACACCGGCAACACGGCAGTTCCCACCGCGTTCACGCTCAACGGCGCGGTGTGCACGACCGCCTGAACAACACGGCGCGGCGGATGGTCCCTGTGGGCCGTCCGCCGCGCCTCAGCTTTTGTCCCGATCGTGCTGCCGATTTTCCTCCGCTCCTCCGGCCAGTTGCTCGCGCAGGACAGCGGATCGCGCCGATGCAACACCGAACGTTCTAGTCGCTAGAATGGTCGCATGACGTCCAGCGAAGTTCAGGCCCGGCCCTCCGAAGCGCGGACCCGGCTGCTCAACACGGCGACCAGGGTCTTCTATGCCGAGGGCATCCACGCGGTGGGCGTCGACCGGATCATCGCCGAGGCCAAGGTGACCCGGGCCACGTTCTACCGCCACTTCCCCGGCAAGGAAACCCTGGTGGTCTCCTATCTGCACGGCGTGCACGAGATGGACCGCAGCGGGGTCGAGGCGATCCTGGCCGCCAATCCGTCGGCGGCCGACGCGCTGCTCGCCATCGCGGGCTCCATCGCCCAGCAGATCCAGTCCCCCGGGTTCCGCGGCTGCGCCTTCCTCAACGCCGCCGCGGAGTTCCCGGACGCCGAGCACCCCGTGCGTAAGGAGATCGCGGCCTACCGGCAGTGGTTCGCGAACACCCTGACCACCCTGATGGCCCAGGTCGCGGAGGACACGTCGGACGCCGCCGCACGCCACTTCATCATGCTGCGCGACGGCGCCATGGCGGCCGGCTGTCTCTTCGACCCCGCGCTGGTGACCGAGACCTTCCTGCGCGGCATCGAAGGGCTGGTCCGCATCCACGGCCAGCGCCGCCAGGCCGGCTCGTGACGGGTTCTCCCCCGGCGGCGAATATGAACACGAACGGTCGTCGGCGCTCGGGCCCCCCGACCCGAGTGCCGACGACACCCACTATTCGATGTCCGAGAACAGCCCGGTGATGGTGACCTGCGCACCCTGCAGGCCGCCGAAGACGGTGCCGGCCACGGGCGTGGCGACCGCGGCGGAGGCGTCCTCGTAGCTGTCGAAGTACAGATCGAGCGTCCGGTAAGCGGGCGTCGCCGTGCCGTCCTCCTTGGGCCACACCTTGGCCGACTCGGCCCGCTGCAGCTTCGGGAACGTCTTGGCGGCCGCCAGCACTTCGGAGTAGACCTTCTCGAACTCGTCGGAACTCGCGGGGTTGCCGATGACCAAAGTAATCTTGGTGGGCATGACGCCCTCCTCTCTCCTGTTGGTAGAACGGTCATTCTGCCAGCCTCGACGGTAGAGGCCAGCACCTGTCGCTTCAATACCGAACGTTCTATGCTTAATGTCGGCTCAGCCGACCCTGCCTCCACCGGATGAGATCCCCCACGAGCCCTGTCGTATGAGCCGAGCAGGACGCCGCGGGGAATCAGCGGCCGTACGCTTCGAGCAGGCGCAGCCAGATCTCGCTGACGGTGGGGAAGGCCGGCACGGCGTGCCACAGCCGGTCGATTGGGACCTCACCGACGACCGCGATGGTGGCGGCATGGATCAGTTCGGCCACGTCGGGGCCGACCAGGGTGAAGCCGACGATCACTCGGCGGTCCTCGTCGACGACCATCCGGGCGTGTCCCCGGTAGCCCTCGGCGTGTAGGGCGGATCCGGAGATCGCGGCCAGGTTGTAGTCGATGACCCGGGTACGCAGCCCGGCCGCGTCAGCCGCCGCGGCCGTCAGACCGACCGAGGCGACCTCGGGGTCGGTGAACACGACCTGGGGCACAGCCCGCTCGTCCGCGGTCGCGACGTGCCGGCCCCACGGCGCGTCCTCGACCGGTTCGCCCTTGGCCCGGGCCACGATGACGTCGCCGACCGCGCGGGCCTGGTACTTGCCCTGATGGGTCACCAACGCGCGACGGTTGACATCACCGGCGGCATACAGCCACCCGCCGCCGACCGGCGCCCCGCCCTCGTCGATCACGCGCAGCGTGTCGTCGACGGTGAGCCAGCCACCGGCCTTCAGACCGACCGCGTCCAGCCCGATGTCCTGAGTGTTCGGCGTCCGGCCGATGGCGACCAGAAGCTCATCGGCGTCCAACTGCTCGCCGTCGGTGAGCGTGATGCGCACCGTGCCGTCCGCGTTCCGCTCCACCGAAGCGGCCTCGGCGCCGACACGCACCGATGCCCCGGCCTCCTCCAGCGACTTCACCACGTGCTCGCCGGCGAACGGCTCCGCCAGGTGCAGCACACCGTGGAGGGCCAGCACCGTCACCGCCGATCCGAGGCTCGACCAGGCGGTCGCCATCTCGGTGGCCACCACCCCGCCACCGATGATCACCAGTCGGGCCGGGACCGACTCCGCGGCGGCGGCCTCGCGGCTGGTCCACGGCTTGGACTCCCGCAGACCGGCGATGTCGGGCAGCAGCGCGCCGCTGCCGGTCGCCACGACGACCGCGTGCCGGGCGGTCAACGAGATGACCGCGCCGTCGGCGCCGGTCACCTCCACGGTTTGCTCGCCGCTGATCCGCCCCTGACCGCGCACCAGCGTGATGCCGGCCGAGTCCAGCCAGGACACCTGGCCGTCGTCCTTCCAGTGCGAGGCGAACGAGTCCCGGCGGGCCAGCACCGCCGCCGCGTCCAGGCTGCCGGTCACCGCCTCACGGGCGCCGGCCACCTGCCGGGCCGCCCGCAGGGCGCTCCCGCTGCGCAGCAGGGCCTTGGTCGGCATGCAGGCCCAGTAGGAGCACTCCCCGCCGACCAGTTCGCGTTCCACGATCGCGGCGCTCAATCCGCCCTGCACAATGTGATCGGCGACGTTCTCGCCGACCGGTCCGGCGCCGATGATGACCACGTCGTACGTGTTGTTCCGCATGTCAGTTGCCCTTCGCGGTGCGGCCGAGCCGGATCGCGGCGATCAGGAAGAAGATCGCGCCCGGAATCGCGTAACCGATCGCGTTGGTCATCGCCGGGTCGGCCGCCGACGCCGCCGCGAAGAACGAGCCACCCGCCAGCACCGACAGACCACCGCTGATGATCATCGGCCACTGCCCACCCAGCCGCCGACGGGTCACACCCACGAACAACTGCACCAGGCCGGCCACGACCGCCCACGCGCCCCACACCCGCAGAGCCGCCGGAACACCTGCGGACCCGGCAATCGCCAGACCTACCGCCGCCAGCAAGCTCACCACCACGTTCACGTACAGCAGACGCGGTGAACCGGCGCCCCGCGACGTCCGCGCGTCGATGATCGCCGCCGCCACGTCCACCAGCGGATACAGCACCAGCAACGCCACCGTCAGCGGACTGAGCTCATCCGCGACCGCGAACGTCACACCGGCCCACACCAACGCGAACGCCGCACGAGCGAAGTACAACCGCCGCAACGCCGACGCCGCCGTCGCCGGCGACGTGCCGGACGAAACATCAACCGCCATGATCCTGACCTCTCAAGTCGATGAGCGAACGTCCGTCGAGGCGCCGAGAGCGGCCCCACAGGAACGAACGTTCTGTCACAACAGACCATGACAAGGATCGGCGCCGTTGTCAAGACGGAACGTTCTACCCTCTTGCTCACACGGCATACGGAGCCGGGCCCCGACGGCGGGGGCCGGGTGGCTCAGTACGGCGCTTTGACGCCGATCAGGGCACGGACGACTTACGCGCGGCCGCGCTGTGCCGGAATTTGCTGTGCCGGAATTTCATGTCGAAGCCCCCGTCCCCTCACGTGGACGGCGTATCGGCGTCGACTCGGGCGGGTTGGCTGGCCCGGTTCACCTCGACTGTCACAGGAGCCAAACCACGTGCCTGCCTCACGCCGTACCTTTCTCGCCGGCGGCGCCGCGGCCGGTGTCGGCCTTGCCGTTGCCGGCGCCGTCCCGTCGCTGGCCCAGGCCCACCCGGGCCGCCCGTCCGGGCCTGCCGGCCACGGCCGCACACCCTTCCCGCCGCTCGTCGACGACCCGAAGGGCATCCTCGCCCTGCCCGAAGGCTTCAGCTACGCGATCGTCACCCGCACCGGTGTGACCGAGCTCGACCGCGGCCAGGGCCTGACCCCGGCCGACCACGACGGCATGGCCGCCTACGACGCCGGCCGCGGCCGCTACGTCCTGATCCAGAACCACGAGATCGACCCGGGCGCCGAGTTCGGCGTGCCACACGTCAGGGGCACCGTCTACGACCCGGGAGCGGTCGACGCGGGTGGCTGCACGGTCATCACGACCGACCGCGCCGGGCGCAACCTGGGCGAGTTCGTCGCCCTCTCCGGAACCGTGTCCAACTGCGCCGGCGGCCCGACCCCGTGGGGGACGTGGCTCACCTGCGAGGAGACCGAGGACCGGGCCGGGGACAAGTGGACCGAGGGCGACCGCAGCGGCACCTTCCAGAAGGACCACGGCTACGTCTTCGAGGTCTGGGCCGACGGCGGCACGGACCCGCGGCCGATCAAGTGCCTGGGCCGCTACGCCCATGAGGCCCTGGCCATCGACAAGGACCGTACTCACATCTACCTGTCCGAGGACGCCGACGGGCCCAACGGCCTGTTCTACCGCTGGACAGCGCCCCGCGGCGTCAAGGCCGGCCCGCGCGTGCTCACCCGTCTCGGCCCGGATGCCGGCGTCCTCGCCGCGATGCAGATCATCATGGACGACGGCTCGGTGCTGCCCGATGTCGCCTACCTGACCTCGGCCCAGCTGGGGCGGCCCTTTCCCGTACGGTGGATCGAGGTCCCGGAGCGGGACGCGCGCACGAAGCCGGTGCGGGAACAGTTCACCGACGGCCAGGTCACCCGCGGCCGCAAGTTCGAGGGTGTGTGGGCCACCGACGAGGGCGTGTACGTCGTCAACTCGTACGCGTGGGAGGACGGCGACCTGCCGGCCGACGCGGCGCCGCACGACGGCATGGTCTGGTTCTACGACTTCCGCGCCCAGACCATCCAGCTGGTCACGTACTTCCCGCACCAGACCACGGCCGAAGAGGGCGCGCCGGCGAAGTACACCGACCTGACCTTCGACGGTCCCGACAACGTCACGGTGACCCCGTGGGGCAGCCTCGTGCTGGCCGAGGACGGCGCCGGCGCGTCGCACGTGCTCAGCTCGTTCCCGGGCGGCCCGACGTACGCGATCGCCCGCAACCAGCTCAACGACTCGGAGTTCTGCGGTCCGACGTTCACCGGCGACGGCAAGGTGCTCTTCGTCAACATGCAGGACCCGGGCCTGACCCTGGCCATCACCGGGCCGTGGGAGAAGTACCTGGGCTGATACGAGCGAACCCGTGCTCTACCGCCGAGACGACCTGTTTCTGCCGCTCGCGCTGAGCCGCAGGCCATGGACAACCGCCCTCGCGCGGCGGGAAGGGGCAACCCCGCGGGCGTCCTCGAGCTGACGATGTCCACCGGCCGGGTCGGGCCCGTTCGGGACCTTCCCCGAGCTCTCGGAGTGACCACCTTCAGCGTCCGGAGGACTGACGGCTGGTCGCGTGGAGGGCGCCGAGCAGGGTGAGGGCCTCGGCACTGGCGCTCCCGGGTTCGGGTTGATAGACGACGAGAAGCTGGCCCTGGGATCCCCGCACGTCGAAGGCCTGGGAGGTCAGCCAGAGGCGTCCCACATCGGGGTGCTCGAGTTCCGTGGCGTCCCGGGTCTTGCCGTACACGGTCTGGGACGACCAGAGCGCGGCGAAGACCTCGCTCTCGTCGCTGAGCGAACGCACCACCTCGAGCAGGCGGGGATCGTCCGGGTCGAGACCTTGGGCGTGGCGCAGACCGGCCACGATCGACTCGGCGAAGCTGTCCCAGCGGGGGAAGAACCGCCGGGCCGCCGCGTCGAGGAACGTCATGCGGGCGAGGTTGTCCACCCGCGCGAACGGCGCGAACAGCGCCTCGGTCAGGTCGTTGACCGCTAGGAAGTCCTTCGCGGGGTTGAGCACGAAGGCGGGGACACTCGCGTAGCCGTCGAGCAGGTGCCGCAGTGGAGCGCTGACCGTCACGCTTTGAGCGCCGAGGATTTCCGGGGTCGTCCCGGCCAGATCGACGCCTGGGAGGAACTGAGCCGCTCGACCGACTTCTCCTCGTAGCGGTGCGAGAGATGTTCGACGATCTCAATACCGGCCGCTGGCAAGACCGAACGTTCTATCGCTATGATCGCCGGATGGCACCCCGCGACAACGAGCGCCCCTCCCCGGCCCGATCCCGGCTGCTCAACACGGCGAAGAAGGCCTTCTACCAGGACGGCATCCGATCTGTGGGGATCGACCGCATCGTTGCCGAGGCTCAGGTGACGCGGGCCACCCTGTATCGGCACTTCGCGGGCAAGGACGACCTTGTTCTCGCCTACCTGGACGAGGTGCACCAGGCGATGCGCGGTCAGGTGCACGACGCCGCGGCGAAGGAGCTTCCGGCCGACACCATCCGCGCACTCGGCCGATCGATCGCCCACAGCATCCAATCCCCCGGCTTCCGGGGATGCGCTTTCCTCAACGCCGTCGCCGAGTACCCGGACCCCGGGCACCCGGTGCACCAGGCCGTGCTCGCCCACCGCCAGTGGTTCCTGAACACCATCACCCACCTGCTGGCACGCAGCCGCGAAGCTCCCGCCGAGACCGCCGCGCGGCACTTCGTCATGCTCCGCGACGGCGCCATGGCAGCCGGCTGCCTCTTCGATCCCAGCCTGGTCAGCGACACCTTCCTCCGCGGCGTGGAAGGACTCCTACAGGCGCGGGCGACCATCGCCCCCGGGGCGTGATCCGGACGTGTCCGGGCCCGCGGACCCGACGCTGGGCCGCAACTGCCACTGCTGGTCGTCGGTGCCGCTGTCCCGAAACTGCTGGACGTTGGCGCTGTCCGCCGTCGACATGCCGTCGACCGCCAGCAGCTTGCCGCTGTTCCGGTTGACGAGTTTGAAGTTGCCGCCGCCGGCATCGACCGGCAGCCACAAGTGGTCGGCGGTGCCGTTGTCCTCGTACTGGACGACCTGCGCGCTGTCCGCCGTCGACATGCCGGTCACGCCGAGCACCTTGCCGCTGTTCAGATTCTTGATCCGGAACCAGCCGTCGCCGTTGTCGACCAGTTCCCAGCGGTGGTCCGGCGTGCCGGTGTCGCCGTACTGCTGAACCGGCGCGTTGTCGGCGGTGGAGGCGTTGTTCACCGCGAGGAGCTTGCCGCTGTGCCGGTTGAAGATCTTGAAGGTGGGCTTGCTCCACACCTGGAACTCGCTGACGCCCCAGCCCACACCGCCGCCACGGTTGGGCGCGACGACCCGCAACCGGCTGGCGGCCAGGGGCGGGAAGGTGACCCGGGTGAGCCCGTTGGCCGTGGTGGCGGTGCGGGTCTGGCCGGGCACGCTCGTCCACGCCGCGCCGTTGAGGTACTGCAGGTCGAAGCCGGCCGGCACCCGCACTCCCCCACCGTCGTCGTAGAAGTACAGCCGGACGTCGTCGACGGTGACCGGCCGGCCGAAGTCGACGCCGACGTGGTCGCTCGCATTCGGTGAGCTGTACGACGTCCAGCGCGTGTTCTGCGGTGCGGTGCTCTCGAAGATGTTCCCGTCGATGACGCGCCAGGCGTTGTCCACGGCGAAGGTGTACGAGGCGAACGGCTGGGTCGCCCCGTTGCCGTGCCGCTGGGTGTTGGCGGCGATGTTGACGCGTCCGTCGGTCACCGGCGCGAGAGCCGGGGCGCCCACGCCGACGGTCAGCGCACCGAGACCGGCTTGTGCGGCGACCTGGCTGCCGTCGACGAAGACCTTGAGTCCGGCGCCCCGGCCGTACCGGGCGCCGGTGCGGTCCCACAGCACGGTGAGGTTGTGCCCGTGGTACGGCGCGTTCTCGAGCAGGAAATAGTCCCAGCTCGCCGGGGCCAGGGGCTTGATCGTGACCGCGTTGTCGGCCCGCCCGTCCAGCCCGATCAGCCCCGAGACGACGTTGTCGACGAAGGTGGAGTGGTTGTAGTCCTCGCTGTGCCCGTAGCCGTCGTAGATCCACCGGTTCTCGTCCGGGTGGTGCGCCTCGGCCACGTAGGGCACGCCGTTGCGGTATTGAGTCGCGGCGTACTTGTGCAGCAGGTCGACGTAGTTCGCGTTCGTCACGTACGGCTGGGCCGGGTAGTCCTGGAGCAGGTTGGCCAGTCCGGTGAGCACCTGCGAGGTCGCGTACGGCCAGGACGGCCCGTTCCAGCGGCAGCAGCCGGCGAGCGCGTCCCGCATGAACTGTGGACTGCGCCGTTCCGCCGTGGTCGGCCCGTAGGCGGAGTAGAAGCCCTGCGGGTCGACGACCTGCGCCCAGGCCGCCGACCGGGAGGCGTCCGGCATGCCGAACATCCACGGCACGAAGCCGATGTGCTCGCGCGTGTCCAGCTTGCCCAGGCCCGGGTTGGCATCGCGCATCACGTGGTAGTAGAAGGTGCGCTGCGAGTCCCACAGTCGTGCGTCCATGTTCGTTTTCAACGCCGCGGCCCGCGCGGTGTAGGCGTTCGCCGTCGCGGTGTCGCCGTTCAGGCCGGCGATGCCGGCGATGGCCTTGGCGTCGCCGTACTGGTAGGCGTTGATGCTCGGGCGATAGCCGGCGCCCCCGTGGTAGGGATCCGGCGACTGGTAGGACGCGGCCGACAACTCGCTGGCGTCCCAGACCGGCACCTGCCAGTACAGCCCCAGCGCGGCGTTGTACTGCACGTTCCACCGGTCGTAGAACCGCGTCAGCGCTGGCTGTTGCGCGGTGACGAAGGCCTTGTCACCGTTGGCCAGATAGCGGTTCCACACCGCGCTGGCGGCCCAGAAACTGTATTCGTGACCCCAGTCGGTGGTGTTCGGGTTGACCGCCTCCTGCGCCGGCTTGGGCCCGGCGCCGGGCCCGGTCAGCCAGTAGTTGATGTAGTCGTCGAGGTATCGGTTGTCGCGAACCCAGCGGCCCTCGGTGATGTGGTGTCCGGCGGCGGCGGAGATGCCCCCGTACGGCGCGCCGTACGACACCGGGTTCAGGAACTCACTGGAGATCCAGCCGTACTGCGGTCCGGTGTAGACAAGGTGCTCCTTCCAGGTCTTCCACCGGTAGTAGTAGACGTCCTGGATCTGCCGGTCGGGCACTTCCAGAAACGGGATGTTCGCGCGGTACCACGCCGGGTCGTTGAACCCGCCGACGAAGGCGTCCTTGTTCAGGAAGGCCGTGCCGGGCCCCGGCGCCGGAAGCGGCTCGCGCGGATCGACGGCGAGCGCGGGCACGCCGGCGGCGAGGCCGGCGGCAGTCACAGCGGTGACGGTGGCAACGCCCAGCAGGCGGCGCAAGGCAGGAATCAGGGAACCGTGGAAGGACACGGGAGCAACTCCTCTGATCAGGGTTGCACCGATCCAAGCTTTTCAATATTGAACGCGTCAATACGTAACCGGATCTGAGCGAAAATGTTGACCCTTGTACCCCGGAACGGTGGACACTCCGGGCCCGGCGGGCGTCCGACGACGCCGGCGTCAGGGATCAGTTCGGCTTCGCCGGCGTCACCGCAGCGGCACGGTAACGGCCCGGCGGGAGGCCGTAGCGCCGCCGGAACGCGGCGGTGAAGGCGAACGGCGTCGCGTACCCGATCCGGCGTGCGATCGCCGTCAGCGGCTCCGTCGTCTCCCGCAGCAGCCGGGCGCCGGAGTCGAGCCGCCAGTCGGTCAGATAGCCCATCGGCGCGGTACCGGTGACCGCCGTGAAACGCCGGGTGAAGGCGCTGCGCGACATTCCCGCCAGGTCGCCGAGCTGCTGCACGGTCCACGGCCGGGCCGGCTGCTCGTGAATGGCCCGCAGCGCCTCGCCGATGCCCGGCTCACCCGTCAGCGGCCAGCGGTCGTGCAGGTGTCGCAGGATATGCACGATCATGAGGTCGATCAGCGCCGCGCGGGCCGCACCGCTGCCCGGCCCGGCGTTGGTGTAGTCGTCGCTGAGCATGTCGACGACCGCCCGCAGCTCGGGGTGACGATCGTAATGGGGCGTGAAGGCCATCACGTCCGGCAGATGCCGCAACGCCGCGGGCTTGCGGCCGTTGAGCAGCGGGTACATGCCACACAGGAATTCGAAGTCGGTCGGCGCCGGGGCCGGCGGCGCCTCGGACATCGCGACCGGCGGCAGCTCGGCGAGCGTGCACGGCATCCGGGCAACGCCGTGCTCGACGCCGCCGGCCACGAACACGACGTCACCGGGCCGCAATGCGACCGGCGCCGCATCCCCGCTGATCAGCCAGCCCTCACCGGAGACCATCACGTGAAAGCCGACCAGCGGCGTCGCCGGGAGCCGCAGCCCGTACGGCCCGGCCTCGGTGATCCGGCGCCCGTTGACCCGGCCCACCCGGACGCTGCCGATCGTCTCGGAGATCAGATCCACCGCTCCGATGGTAGCCAACCGCGCATGCGGGCGGTCCGCTCGCGTATGGCCGCGCGACCGAGCCGGTGCTTGCCTTGCACCGTGAAGGACATACTGGCCGACAGCGTCGGCATCCTGGTCGCGAACGCGACGAAGACCGAGCAGCAGGGCCACCCCACCGCCGAGAGCCTGCAGGCCGCACGCCGTACGGGCGCTTTCGCCCTGGGTGATCCGGTAACCGCCGCCGGCGCCACCGAGATCGCCGGCGCGCTGACCGGGCTGGGACGGGGCTGCGCGTCCACGGCGTGGATCGCCGGCACCTGTTTCACCAGCAAGTTCATGGCTGCCGGTGTGGCGCACCTCGACGAGACGGCGGCGAGCCGGATCTTCGCCGACCCGGACGCTCTGTTCTGCGGTTCCGGCCGGCCCGGCGGCACCGGAACGCGGGGCCCGGAGGGGGTACGCCTCACGGGCCGCTGGCCGATCGTCTCGGGCTGCGAGGATGCGGAGTGGGCGGGGCTGGCCGTCGTGGTCGACGGCACACCTTCGTACGTCATGATCCCGATGACCGACCTCGGCATCGAGCACACCTGGGACACCGCCGGCATGCGCGGCACCGGCAGCCACACAGTCGTCGCCGAGGACGTCCTCGTTCCGGCCGATCAGGTCGGCACGTTCTCCGGCCCGCCCGGACCGGCCGCCATGCTGATGTTCAGCCTCGCGGTGCTGGCCCCGGTGGTCGGGGCGACATTGGGCGCGCTCGACGTGATCGACGCGATGTTCGCCTCGGACCGCAAGCCGTTCATGACCGAGTACGCCCGGATGGCCGACTCGCCGGGCGCGCGGCACTGGCTCGCCGACGCGACGGCCCGCACCGGCCGGGCGGAACGGAGCATGCTAGCGGTGGCCGCGGAGGCCGACGCCCGCGCCGAGATGAGCGCCACGGACCTCAGCCGCCTACGCCTGAACCTGTTCGAGTCGGCGCGCGACTGCCGCGCGGCGCTCGAGCTGATGCTCGACCTGCACGGAGCGAGCGGCTTCAGCGTGGGCAATCCGTTGCAGCGGCTGTGGCGCGACGTGGCGGTGGGCAGCCGCCACCCGCTTCTCAACGGCTACCTCGCCACCGAGAACTACGGTTACGCACTCACCGGGGGCCGGCGTATCGCATGAGCCGGACCGGCGACGGCTCCGTCACCTCAGTAGTGGCGGATGCCGCCGGTCAGGATCCGCACCCACGATTCGGTCGCCTGCCCGGGTGACGGGTTGACCAGATCGAGCGCCGTCACGAGGTGACACAGCTGCCCGCGCGGTCACCCTGCGCACCAGCATCGATCTGCCCGACGCGGACCGCTCCGCGACCGTGGCGCCGGCGGGCGTTGACGGTGTTACCGCCCTCGACCTCGGCCCGTCGGTCCCGGCCGCCGTCGAGCGAAACGGCGACGACCAGCGCCGGTGAGGACGACATCCCTCACAGGTAGCTGACACCAGTCAGCTTCTCCGCCGCCGTCCAGAGCCGCGCGCCGACGGCCGGGTCGGCGGCCTCGCGGCTCAGGCGCGCCTCGGTGACCCGGCCCCGCGTCTCAGCCAGCCCGGCCGGTCCGAAGAACTGGCCGCCCCGTACCCCGGGGTCAGTGGCCGCGCGAAGCTGCGGGAGGGTGCCCTGTTCCACCGGCTGCGTGGCGAGCAGCCCGATCGTGGCGAGCACGCGCCCGAGCCGGCCTCGGTGCTCCCAGGCCCGGGGCGTCAGGTTGGTTCGGGTGAGCCCGGGATGAGCCAACACGCTGCGGATCGGGGACCCGGCCGCGCGCAGCCGGCGGTCCAGCTCGAGGCCGAACACCGTGGTGGCGAGCTTGGAGCGGCCGTACGCCGATGAGGCGCGATAGCCGCGCTCGGACATCAGGTCGTCGAAGTCGAGGTGGGCGCCCTTGTGGGTGATCGAGCTCAGGTTGACCACCCGGGGCTCGTGCCCGGCGGCCAGGGTGCCGAGCAGCAAGCCGGTCAGCGCGAAATGGCCCAGCATGTTGGTCCCGAGGTGCAGTTCGAAGCCGTCGGCGGTGGTGCGGCGCGGGCCGAGCAGCACCACGCCGGCGTTGTTGACCAGCAGGTCGACGGCGGGGTGGGCCGCGGACAGCTCGGCCGCGAAGGCCCGTACGGACTCGAGCGAAGCCAGGTCGAGCTCGCGCACCTCGACGTCAGCGCCGATCCGGCCGGCGGCCGAGGCCCCGGCGGCAGTGTCGCGCACCGCCAGCACCACGTGCGCGCCGCGGCGGGCCAGCTCGGTCGCGGTGACCAGGCCGAGGCCCGAGTTCGCGCCGGTCACGACGGCGACCCGCCCGTGCTGATCGGGCATGCGGTCGGCGGTCCATCCGGTCATCGGATTCTCCTCAGGGGGTGGACCAGCGACGCTACGAGCGATTCGGACCGGCTCCGTCGTACTCGGTTGCCTAGGTCTGCGGGACCTACCGTCGGTGGTCCGGGCCGGGGCACACTGGCGGCATGACCCATCCGCACGCTCGTGAGCTCGGCAGCTTCCTGCGCGCCCGGCGCAACCGGCTGAGCCCGCACGACGTGGGCCTCGAGCCGGGCGGCCGGCGCAAGGTCACCGGCCTGCGACGGGAGGAGCTGGCCCTGCTGGCCGGGCTCAGCACCGACTACTACCAGCGCATGGAACAGGGCCGCGAGGTCCGCCCGTCCGACGACGTGCTCGACGCGCTGGCCGGCGCGCTGGCCCTCGACGACCAGGAACGCCGGCACCTGTTCGCCCTGGCTCGCGCCGCTCGCCGGCCGGCGCCGTCGGAGGTCCGCCGCGGCCCCGAGCTGGTGCCCGAGAGCACGCGGCGGTTGCTGCGGGTGATGGACACCCCGGCGGTCGTCCTCGGCCGCCACCTCGACCTGCTCGACTGGAACCCGATGGCGGAGGCGCTGCTCGGCGACCCCGTCGACTATCCGCCCGACCGGCTCAACATGCTGCAGCTGATGTTCGACGACACGCGCACCGGCGAGCGCAGCTGCCCGGACTGGGAACGGCAGGCCCTCGAGTACATCGGCATGATGCGCACCGCGGTCGCCACCGATCCCGCCCATCCGCGCGCCACCGCGATCGTGGGCGAGCTCAGCATCCGCAGCGCCGAGTTCCGCCGGCTGTGGGCGCGCCACGACGTCCGCGAGTCGGTCAGCGGCACCAAGACCTTCCGGGCGGCCGAGGTCGGCGACATCGACCTGCATTGGGACACTTATCCGCTGCCGGGCAGCCCCGGGCCCGTCATGCTGGTCTTCACCGCCGAGCCCGGCAGCGCCGACGCGGACCGCCTGCGGCTGCTGGGGACGCTCCACGCGAGCCGCCGCCGGCGATAGCCGGCCACTCACCAGGAACCTGAGCCGGCGTGCGGCCCCGCCCCTCTTGACACGCACCCTATATTCAGTTCGTCTTTATATGGAGGTGCGTACCCTATGCGCGAGCCTACGTTCTGGATCCTCACCGCCCTGGCCACGGAACCCCGCCACGGTTACGCGCTGATTCAGGAGGCCGACCGCCTGTCCGACGGCCGGGTCAAGCTCCAGGCCGGCACCCTCTATGCCGCGCTCGACCGGCTGGTCGATGAGGGCCTGGTCCAGCCGGACCGGGAGGAGATCGTCCGCGGGCGCGCCCGGCGGTACTACCGCCTCACCGACGACGGCGCGACCGCCCTGGACGCCGAGGTGGCACGCCTTCAGGCCGGTGTTGACGCGGCGAACGCCCAACTGTCCGCCCGTCGGTTCGGGCTGGGTCAGGCCACTGCGGGTCCGGTGATCGCGTGACGACCGGGGCCGAGGGGCCGAGTCGCCTGGAACGGCAGCTTCGATGGCTGCTGATGGCCTACCCGCCCGGCCCGAGGCGGGAGGAGCTGCTGGACACGATCCTCGACGGCGAGCAGGAGGGCGGACGGCTTCGTCCGTCGGCGCGACAGGCGCTGAACCTGCTGCGCCACGGCATGCGGGCCCGTCTCGGGCATCCGCGGAGCCGCGCCGTCGTGGTGCTCGCGACGCTGGTGACGCTGCTGGCCGGGGTCTTCGGCGCGGCAGCCGCAGCACCACTGGGCTGGGCAGTGACGCCGTCGTTGCCCGACGGCGCCGCGTCGGACGAGCTCAAGCGGGAAGTCCTTCCCGGCCTGACCGTCTGGGGCGGCGGTGACGCGGCCCGGTGGGTGCGGACCGGCGACGGGGAGGGCTGGCAATACGGCTTCGCGGAGTACTGGGCGCAGCACACCGACGAGCCGCGGGATGTGGCCGCCTACAGCCGGCAGGTCCGTGACCGGCTCGCGGCGCAGGGCTGGAGGATCCGCGGCGACGTCGAACTCGCCCAGCCCCTGCCGGACGAGGAACCGCCGACATCGACGTCCGCGTCCTTCTGGGCGACCCGGGACGGTCTGGTCCTGCACTTCGAAGACAGGGCGGCCTTGCGCGACTCCGGACGCTACGCCAGCTTCACCGTTTCGCACTCGGCTCCGGTGGTGCTGTGGATCATCACGCTGATCGGCGGGCTGGCTGGCGCGCTCATCGGCTGGCTGGTGACGGGATGGGTCGCGCGCAGGGCTCAGGGGCGCCGGCTGCTGCGAGCGGTCGCCGTCGTGTCCACAGCGGCCGGGTTGGTGATCCTGCTGCCGCTGGTGGCATTCGTGATGCTCTACTCGATTCCCGACGCCGCCCCTCGGCTCGTCGATGAGAAGTTCTTCCTCGGCATGCGAGGGGTGCTGATCGGGCTGTGGCAGCCTGCTCTGCTTTTCGGGTGTGTGATGCTGCTTCTGGCGGCGACGCCGCGTCGGAGCGAGCGGTCGCGGCCGGCCCGCATCGCGGCGTTCGGCGCAGCCGTACTGGCCCTGGTCTCGGCGGGATTCGCCGGCCGGGCGCCGCAGCTCGTCGAGAGCGCCCGTTCCGCCGCGGCCGCCGATCGGACCTGCGTGCTCGCCACACCGGTCTGGGACGCGACGAACGGAGACCCGCTCAGCTACCACGCCCGGATCTTCGTCCTTCCGAAGACGACGGCGGAACAGCGCAATCTCGTCGACGCGGCAATCGCCCGCAACCCCGGAATGCGGGGCTACAACTTCTCCTTCGACCCCACGTCCGCGGCCTATCGCGATGCCTATTGCGGCGGTGCGCCGCTCCCGCCCGAAGCCGGGAAGGACCTGCCGTACTTCTGGGACGTGGACCTGAGCAGCCCGGGAGTGCTGCCGGGTCTCGCCGCCGAGGTCAGTCGCCTCCCCGGCGTCCTCGCGGTGAAGTCCGCGTAACACTCCGCGTCCGCCGGACACGCCGCGCCGGCAGGCAAGTAGTGGCACTACGCGCGGGACCACGACTGGTTGGATCCGCCCGTGCAGTCCCACAACTGGATGCGGGCGCCGTTCGCTGTGCCGTTCTGGGTCACGTCGAGGCAGCGTCCGGAGGCCACTCCGGTGACGGTGCCGTTGCCGTTGACGGTCCACTGCTGATTGGCGCCGCCGTTGCAGTCGTAGATGACGACCGGTGTGCCGTTGGCGGTTCCTCTGCCTCGGGCGTCGAGGCACTTGGTGCCGTACACCCGCAGTTCCCGGGCGGACGTGCCGGTCCACTGCTGGTTCGTACCCGTTCCGCAGTCGTAGATGGCGACCTGGGTGTTGTTGACGGTGGCGGCGCCGGGAACGTCGAGACACCGGCCCGATCCGCCGTTGCGTAGCCGGTTGCCGGGCGCCGGGTCGGTGCCGGTGAGGCCCCAGCTGTACCGTAGCCGCCCCGCTCCCGTGACGTTCGGAGTGGTCAGGGACAGGTTGGTGCCGCTGCCCTGTAGCTTCTGCATGGCGTACCAGTCGTCGTTCTGCCCCGCGGTGATCTTGCCGCCGATGCCGGGCCAGTAGACGGAGCCCATGCCGAGCTCGCGGAGCACCTGGGTGGTGGCGCGGAAGTAGCGGACGAAGTTGTCGGCGCTGTTGGCGTCGTCGTAGTTGAGGCCCGTGTCCATGGGGGCGCCGAACTCGTCGATGACGGTCCGGTCGGCGCAGCTGCCGACCGCGTCACGCAGGAAGTTCACCCAGCCGTCGTACGTCTTCGCGCCGCTGAAGAACGTGTAGTGATGCAGCGACAGGTACGTCCCGTCGAAGCGGCTGTCCGAGCACATCGTCTTGATGTCCTGATTCAGGCCGGAGCCGCTGATGAACACGCGGTTGCGGGGCACCGACGGCCGCGCGGCGAGCCACGCGGCGGCCACATTCTTCCAGTCGGCGGCACTGTAGCCGCCTGGCTCGTTCATCGGCTCGAAGTAGACCAGCGGGTTGGCGCCGTACTTGGCCACGACGGTGTTCCACATCGCGTTGAAGGCGGCAGTGTCGGTGACCCGGCCACCGGACGACGCCCGGCCGTCGTCCCAGAAGGACAGGATGACCTTCATGCCGCGGGCGGTCGCCGAGTCCATGACGCCGGTGTAGGAGTTCCACCACGCCGTGCCGACGGAGACGGTGTTGATCGGCAGCCGGACGGTGTTGGCGCCGAGATTGCGCTCGAAGCCGGCGAGGACGGCGTCCGCCTTGGCGCGGACGGTGGCGTAGCTGTCGCTGCTGTTCAACCCGTACAGAACCAGCGGCTCTCCGGTGAAGTTGTCGCCGGCACGGGCCCAGTTGACGCCGCGGAACTGGCTCGTCGCGGCCGACGCGCTCGGTGCGGTGGCTACCACTGCCAGCGGGATCGCCGCCAGCGCTGTCACGGCGGTGGCCAGCGCCGCGACGACGCGGCCCGCCCCGGGCCATCCGATCCTGTGGCGCCACGACGGAGGATGCGCCACGGGACGAACTGTGCCCGACACGATGGCTGCGCGGGCACGCGTCATCCGCCGTCGGATCATGGTGATCCCCCTCTGGGACAGTGTGAACGTAGACATTGGGATCCATCTATACAACACACGTCATACGAATTACTACGGCCCGCTGCATCAAATCGCAGGATCCGCAGAACGGTGAGGATCAGGTAGCCGCCGGCGCAGGCGCTGAGGGACTCTCCGCTTTGGATGGCCGGTTGGGCGCCCCCGAAGTCTCGGTGAAGACGCACGCGCCGCATTGACTTGTTTCTATCTTATGTCTAACGTGTGACGTCACACGATTCTTTGATTCACCGGTACGCCAGCATGTTGTTAACGTTAACAGTCCCCCGGCGCGAAGGTGTGACCATCCATGAGAAGACGCGCGATGGCGGCGGCAGCGACCGCCGTTCTAACGGCCGCCGGGCTGGTGGCGACAGTCATCGGCCCCGATTCGCCGGCCGCCGCCCACCCGGTCGACGCGGCTGACTTCCAGCAGGTCGAGCTCGCCCGAGGGGTGGGAGAACTGGGCGAGCCGATGTCGATGGCGGTGCTGCCCGACCGCTCGGTGTTGCACACGGCCCGCAACGGCGTGCTGCGCCGGACCACCGGCGCCGGGGTCACCACCACGATCGGCACCCTGCCGGTCTACACGCACGACGAGGAGGGCCTGCAGGGCGTCGGCGTGGATCCGGGCTTCGCCGCCAACCGGTTCATCTACCTCTTCTACGCCCCGCCGTTGTCCACGCCCGGCGGTGACGCGCCGGCAACCGGCACGGACTTCTCCGCGTGGAACGGGGTGAACCGGCTGTCCAGGTTCACGCTCAACGCCGATTACACCCTCAACACCGGCAGCCAGGCGACCGTTCTGGAGGTGCCGACGAATCGCGGCATGTGCTGCCATGTCGGCGGCGACATCGATTTCGACGCGGCCGGCAACCTCTACCTGTCCACAGGGGACGACTCGAATCCGTTCGATTCAAGTGGTTATACCCCGATCGACGAGCGCACCAACCGCAACCCGGTCTACGACGCGCAGCGCAGCGCGGGGAACACCAACGACCTTCGTGGCAAGGTGCTGCGGATCAAGGTGAATCCGGACGCGACGTACTCGATCCCCGCGGGTAACCTGTTCGCGCCCGGCACCGCGCGGACCCGTCCGGAGATCTACGCGATGGGCTTGCGCAACCCGTTCCGGCTCAGCGTCGACAAGCCGACCGGCGCGGTGTACGTCGCCGACTACGGACCCGACGCCGGCACGACCAGCTCGACACGCGGACCGGCGGGTCAGGTGGAGTTCAACCGGATCACCTCCGCCGGCAACTACGGCTGGCCCTACTGCACCGGCTCGAACACGACGAACGAGACCTATGTGGACTACATGTTTCCGTCCGGACCGTCGGGGAACCGGTTCAACTGCGCCGCGCCGGTCAACAACTCCCCGCGCAACACGGGGCTGACCAACCTGCCGGCCGCGCGCCCGGCGTGGATCAAGTACGACAACTGTTCGCTGGCCGCGTTCGGCTGCGGCTCGGAGTCGCCGATGGGTGGCGCGGTGTACCGCTACGACGCCGCCAACCCGTCCGCGGTGAAGTTCCCGTCGACCCTCAACGGGCACTACTTCGCGATGGAGTTCGGCCGGCGCTGGATCAAGAGCATCGACGTCAACGCCGACGGATCCGCCGGGCAGATCAGCGACTTCCCGTGGCGCGGCACGCAGATCATGGACAGCGCCTTCGGCCCCGACGGAGCCCTGTACGTGCTGGACTACGGCACCGGCTGGGGCAACGGCGACGCGAGTTCCGCCCTGTACCGCATCGAGTACAACGGGGCCGGCAACAACCAGTCGCCGATCGCCCGCGTCGCGGCCAACCCCTCGTCCGGCGCAGCACCGCTCACCGTCGCCTTCTCCTCGAGCGGCTCGTCCGATCCCGAAGGCGGGGCGCTGACCTACTCCTGGAACTTCGGTGACGGCAGCACCTCGTCGGCGGCCAATCCCAGCCACACGTACGCCACCACCGGCCAGCGCACGGTGACGCTCACCGTGACCGATTCCGCCGGTCTCACCGCCAGCGCCTCGACCACGATCTCGGTCGGCAACACCGCCCCCACGGTCGTGCTGAACACGCCGACCGACGGGGCGCTCTTCGCCTTCGGCGACAGCGTGCCGTACACGATCACGGTGTCGGATCCCGAGGACGGCTCCGTGGACTGCTCCCGGGTCAAGCTGAGCTACCTGCTCGGTCACGACGACCATGCTCATCCGATCAGTTCCAGCACCGGATGCTCGGGAACGCTGCAGATCCCGGTGGACGGCGAGCACGACACGGCGGCCAACCTGTTCGCGGTGCTCGACGCGGAATACACCGACCAGGGCGCCAACGGCCAGCCCGCGCTGACCACCCGGGCGCAGAAAATCCTCCAGCCCCGGCACCGGCAGGCCGAGCACCGGAACACCCAGTCGGGCACCTCCCTGTTCAGCAAGACGACCGCCGAGGGCGGGCAGACGGTCGGCGACATCCAGAACGGCGACTGGATCGCGTTCCAGCGGTACGCGCTCGCGGGCGAGAACCGTTTCACGGCCCGGGTCTCGTCGGGTGGCAGCGGCGGCACGCTCTCGGTGCGCGCCGGATCGGCCACCGGCACGGTCCTCGGATCCGTCACGGTGCCGACCACCGGTAGCTGGGAGACCTTCACCGACGTGTCGACGACGCTGTCCGCCGCGCCGGCCGGCACCGCCACCCTGTACCTGACGTTCAGCGGCGGCTCCGGGACGCTGTTCGACGTGGACGCGTTCACGATCGGCACAGCCCCGAGCAGCGGTGGCACCGGCCGGATCGTCGGCGCGAGCGGCTCGTGCGTCGACGTCAACGGCGCCAGCTCCACCGACGGCACCAAGATTCAGCTCTGGACCTGCGGCACCGGGACCAACCAGCAGTGGACCCGCAACGGCAACACCTGGCGGTCACTGGGCAAGTGCATGGGTGTGGCCGGCGGCGCGACCGCCGACGGCAGCCTGGTGCAACTGTCGGCCTGCAACGGCTCGGGCGGTCAGAACTGGACGGCGGGAGCCAACGGATCGGTGGTCAACACCGGCTCAGGCAAGTGCCTG
The DNA here is from genome assembly GCF_023717965.1 of Paractinoplanes hotanensis. Taxonomy (NCBI): domain Bacteria; kingdom Bacillati; phylum Actinomycetota; class Actinomycetes; order Micromonosporales; family Micromonosporaceae; genus Paractinoplanes; species Paractinoplanes hotanensis. The sequence goes on from NZ_JAMQOL010000013.1 coordinate 90,255, forward strand.
GACGCCAACGGCGGCAGCTCCGCCAACGGCACCCAGCTGATCATCTGGACCTGCCACGGCGGCACCAACCAACGCTGGACACTGCCATGAGAGGGATTCCGGCCATGCGAGCAATCACCCGCACACTCCTGGGCGCGGCGGCAGCGGTGCTGCTGTCGATCGCCGGCACCGGCGCAACACCGGCGTACGCCGCCGACGCGCCGTACGACGTACTGGTCTTCTCCAAGACAGCCGGCTTCCGGCACGACGCGATCCCGGCCGGCATCCAACTGATTCGTGACCTCGGGGCGGCCAACAGCTTCACAGTCACCGCCACCGAGGACGCCATCCAGTTCACCGCGGCCAACCTGGCCCAGTTCGAGGCCGTCGTCTTCCTCAACACCACCGGCGACGTGCTCAACACCACCCAGCAGAGTGCCTTCGAGAACTACATCCGGTCCGGCGGCGGGTTCATGGGCGTGCACTCAGCCTCCGACACCGAATACGACTGGCCGTTCTACGGCCAGCTGGTCGGGGCGTACTTCTCCTCGCACCCGGCGATCCAGCAGGCGACACAGCGAGTGGAGAACCGGGCACACGCCGCCACCGCCGGGCTGGCCCCCACGGTGACGCGGACCGACGAGTGGTACAACTTCCGGACCAATCCCCGATCGTCGGCCCGGGTGCTGTCGACGCTGGACGAGTCGAGCTACTCCGGTGGCACCATGGGCGGCGACCACCCGTACACCTGGTGCAAAACCCTCCAGGGTGGACGGTCGTTCTACACCGGGAACGGCCACACCCAGGCCAGCTACACCGAGCCGGGCTTCCGGGCGCTGGTTCTCGGCGGCATCAGGTACGCGGCCAACCGCACCAAGGCCGACTGCCGGCCGGAAAGCGGCTACACCGCCCTCTACAACGGCGCCACCACCGGCTGGTCCCAGGCCGGGCCGGGCGGATTCAGCAACAGCAACGCGACCCTGACCTCGTCCGGCGGGCTGGGCATGCTCTGGTACAGCACGAAGGAGTTCCGCTCCTACTCGCTGAAGCTCGACTGGATGATGCCGGGCGACGACAACTCCGGGGTACTGATCGGATTCCCGGCCAGTAGCGACCCGAACTCGGCCATGACCAACGGGTACGAGGTACAGATCGACGCCACCGACACGGCGGACCGGACCACCGGCTCGGTGTACGGCGTCAAGTCGGCCGACATCGCCGCCCGCGACGCGGCGCTGAATCCACCGGGTGAGTGGAACACCTACGAGCTGCTGGTCGACGGGGAACGGCTGCAGGTCTTCCTGAACGGCGTCGTCGTCAACGACTTCACCAACACGGATCCCGCGCGCTCGCTGACCTCCGGCTACATCGGCATCCAGAACCACGGCGCCGGCGACGACGTGTCGTTCCGCAACATCCGGATCAAGGAGTCGGGGAGCACGACGCCCCGGACCGGCCCGATCACCGGCGCCACGGGCAAGTGCGTCGATGTCAGCGGTGGAAGCTCCGCCGACGGTACGAAAATCCAGCTGTGGGGTTGCACCGGCAGCGCCCACCAGCAGTGGACGGTCAACGGGAACACCTTGCGCTCGCTCAACAAGTGCATGGGTGTCGCCGGCGGCAGCACCGCGAACGGTGCGCTGGTCCAGCTGTCGACCTGCAACGGGTCCGGCGGCCAGAACTGGGCTCCGGGGGCCAACGGCTCCCTGGTGAACCCGCAGTCCGGCAAGTGCCTGGACGCCAACGGCGCGGGCTCCGCGGACGGGACTCAACTCATCATCTGGACCTGCCACGGCGCCGCCAACCAACGCTGGACCCTTCCGTCATGACCGACCTGACACGCAGAAGACTCCTTGCGGCCGGGATGGCCGGGGCCGGGGCGGCTCTGCTGCCGGGGTGGACAGCGGCCGCCAAGGCCGGTGCGGCGCCACCGGCCGGTGTGCTGGCCGCCGGGGACCTCGCGCTCTGGTACGACGAGCCCGCGGGACGGACTGGCTGCGCGCCCTGCCCATCGGCAACGGACGCCTCGGCGCCATGGTGTTCGGCAACATCGACACCGAACGGCTCCAGCTCAACGAGGACACCGTGTGGGCGGGCGGACCCTACGACTCGGCCAACACGCGGGGCGCGGCCAACCTCGCGGAGATCCGGCGACGGGTCTTCGCCGACCAGTGGGTCCCGGCCCAGGATCTGATCAACCAGACGATGCTCGGCAATCCGGCCGGGCAGCTGGCGTACCAGCCGGTCGGCAACCTCCGGCTCGCCGTCGGCAGCGCCACCGGCGCGTCCCAGTACAACCGGACGCTGGACCTGACCACGGCCACGGTGACCACGACGTACGTGCTGAACGGCGTGCGGTATCAGCGGGAGGTGTTCGCGAGCGCGCCGGACCAGGTGGTGGCGGTCCGGCTGACGGCCGACCGCGCCGGCGCGATCACCTTCGCCGCCACGTTCGACAGCCCGCAACGCACGACCGTGTCCAGTCCCGACTCCGCGACGATCGCTCTCGACGGCATCTCGGGCGACATGGAGGGCATCGCCGGCTCGGTCCGGTTCCTCGCTCTGGCCGGCGCGAGCGTCACCGGGGGCACGGTCAGCAGCTCCGGTGGCACGCTACGGGTCTCCGGCGCCACGAGCGTCACCGTGCTGGTGTCCATCGGCTCCAGCTACGTCAACTACCGCACCGTCAACGGTGACTATCAGGGCATCGCGCGACGGCACCTCGCCGCCGCCCGTGCCGCCGGCTTCGACCAGCTGCGCGCCCGGCACGTCACCGACCATCAGGCCCTCTTCAATCGGGTGACGATCGACCTGGGGCGTACGACGGCGGCCGATCAGACCACCGACGTGCGGATCGCCCAGCACGCGAGCGTCAACGATCCGCAGTTGTCGGCCCTGCTGTTCCAGTACGGCCGGTACCTGCTGATCGCCTCGTCGCGACCGGGCACCCAGCCGGCCAATCTGCAGGGCATCTGGAACCAGGAGATGGCCCCGTCCTGGGACTCCAAATACACCATCAACGCGAACCTGCCGATGAATTACTGGCCGGCCGACACCACCAACCTGTCCGAGTGTTTCCTGCCCGTCTTCGACATGATCAAGGATCTGACGGTGACCGGGGCCCGCACCGCCACCGCGCAGTACGGCGCCGGCGGCTGGGTGACCCATCACAACACCGACGCCTGGCGCGGATCGTCGGTAGTCGACGGCGCCGTGTGGGGCATGTGGCAGACCGGCGGCGCCTGGCTCGCCACGATGATCTGGGACCACCACCTGTTCACCGGGGACGTCGAGTTCCTGCGCGCCAACTACCCCGCCATGAAGGGCGCCGCGCAGTTCTTCCTCGACTCGCTGGTGACCCACCCGACCCTGGGCCATCTGGTCACCAACCCCTCGAACTCCCCGGAGCTGCCCCACCACGCGAACGCCAGCGTGTGCGCCGGGCCGACCATGGACAACCAGATCCTGCGCGACCTCTTCAACGGCGTCGCGCGCGCCGGCGAGGTCCTCGGCGTGGACACCGCCTTCCGCACCCAGGTTCTGGCGGCGCGCGACCGGCTGGCGCCGACCCGGGTCGGCTCGCGCGGCAACATCCAGGAGTGGCTCGCCGACTGGGTGGAGACCGAGCGCAACCACCGGCACGTCTCCCACCTGTACGGCCTGCATCCGAGCAACCAGATCACCCGGCGGGGAACGCCCCAGCTGTACCAGGCCGCGCGCCAGACGCTGGAACTGCGCGGCGACGACGGGACGGGTTGGTCGCTGGCCTGGAAAATCAACTACTGGGCCCGGCTGGAGGACGGTGCGCGCGCCCACAAACTCCTCCGCGACCTGGTGCGGACGGACCGGCTCGCGCCGAACATGTTCGACCTGCATCCGCCGTTCCAGATCGACGGCAATTTCGGCGCCACCTCCGGGATCGCCGAAATGCTGCTGCACAGCCACAACGGCGAGCTGCACGTGCTGCCCGCACTGCCGTCGGCCTGGCCGGCCGGCAGCGTCACCGGTCTGCGGGGCCGGGGCGGGCACACCGTCGGCGCCTCGTGGAGCAGCACCCGCACCGAACTCGTCATCACGCCCGACCGCGCCGGTACGGTCCGGGTCCGCAGCCGAGTCTTCACCGGCGCCTTCGACATGCGCGACGAGACGAGCGGCGTAGCTGTGCAGCCGACACGGCTGGAGGCCGACCTCGTCCAGTTCACCGGTCAGGCCGGCCACACCTACCGCGCGTCAGCCGTACGGTCGGGTCCGGTGGAGACCGGCGTGAACTACCGGCTGGTGGCCCAGCACAGCGGGAAGTCCGCCGACATCAACGGCGCGTCGGCCACCGCCGGCGCGCAGCTCATCCAGTGGCAGGCCAGCAACGCCCTCAACCAGCAGTTCGACTTTCTGTCCTCCGACGGTGGCTACTACCGGATCCGGGCCCGGCACAGCGGTCTGGTGCTGCAGGTCGCCGGCACGAGCACCGGCGCCGACATCACCCAGCAACCCGACGCCAACACCACCAACCAGCAGTGGCGGGTGGAGGATCAGGGCGGCGGAGTGGTCAGGCTCCTCAACCGCCAGAGCGGACTGGCCATGGACGTGTGGCAGGCCGCCACCGCCGACGGCGCGCGCATCTCCCAGTGGACCCCCGGTGGCGGCGCCAACCAGAGGTTCCAACTCCAGCGCATCCAGACCTGACGTGCACCGAGCAGGCGGCCTAGACGGTTCCGGCGTAAAAATTCCATGACCACACCACGGCGTACGCGACACCGGCCACCGTCACGAGCATGAGCAGGCCAAAGACGAAGGGCCAGGCCCAAGCGACGGTCTCCCGGTCGTTCGATGCGACAGACATGATCACTCCCGAAGACGTCGTTGCGATTGACGCTCCTGATTCTTCGATCCGGCGGCCCTTCCCACATCGGCACGTGGGTGGACCCGGCGCGGCCCGACGTATGACTTTGGTGGTAAGCCGGGTCGCGCCGCCTTCATCGAGGTGCCGCGCCGGCTCAGCCCAGGGCCGGCTCATCGACCGGAACTTCGCGGCTCGCGTTCGTCACCGCGGGGTGGCCGGACGCGCGCGGCCCAGGCACGCGTCCGGCCGATGGGCCGCCCCAGCCCCACGCCGCGACGACCCGGTGAGCCGGCGAGCGACGAGGAGCGCGCGCACCGGCCTGAAGGGCCGCTTCCTAAGACGGCGCCAGACCCGCCGTTGTTGAATCGACCCGCCAGATTTCTTCAATGGCGCCCGGGCTGCCTGGTGAGGAACGCCTGGCCTGGACGCCGTCCTCCCGCATTGGATCCCGCTCATGCGGGTCGGCGCCGCCGGTTACGGAGATCCCTGACGACCGAGTACAGGTTGTAGGCCGCGAAAAGCCACCACCCGCTTCCACCACCCTGGCCTGTCCGGCGCCTGAACCGAGCCGGGGATCGAGCAGGAGCGCGACGGCCTGCGATGAGGCGCTGCCGCCCTCAGGCGATCCTGCGGCGGTAGGCGGCCATCGCAAACGCGTACGCGATGATCAGGATTCCGGCGCACCAGGCGAGCGCGGTCCAGATGTCGTTGCCCACCGGCTGCTGGTCGAACAGGGCGCGGATGGAGTTGACGATCGCGGTGACCGGCTGGTTCTCGGCGAACGCCCGCACCGGGCCGGGCATCGTCTCGGTCGGGACGAAGGCCGAGCTGATGAACGGCAGGAAGATGAGCGGATAGGAGAAGGCAGACGCGCCGTCGGGGGTGGAGGCGCTCAGCCCGGCGACGATCGCCAGCCAGGTCAGGGCGAGCGTGAAGAGCGCGAGGATACCGGCGACGGCGAGCCAGGCGAGCACACCGGCCGACGTACGGAAGCCGATGCCCAGCCCGGCCAGCAGGATGACCACCACGGAGATCGCGTTGGCGACCATCGAGGTCAGCACGTGTCCCCACAGCACCGACGAGCGGGCGATGGGCATCGAGTGGAACCGCTCGAAGATGCCACTCCGCATGTCGTTGAAGAGCCGGAAGCCGGTGTACGAGATTCCGCTGGCGATGGCGATGAGCAGGACACCCGGCATGAGGTAGTTGGTGTAGTTGCCGCTGCCGGTCTGGATCGCGCCGCCGAACACGTATCGGAACAGCAGCAGGAAGGCGATCGGCATGATCGTGACGGTGATGATCGTGTCGAGGCTGCGGCTCACGTGCTTGATGGACCGGCCGAGCATCACGGTGGAGTCGCCGAGAACGTGGGTGGTCATGGTCAGGCCCGCTTTCCGACGACGGAGAGGAAGACTTCCTCGAGGGTGGGCTGTCGTTCCACGTACTCGACCTTCGCGGGCGGCAACAGTTTCCGCAGGTCGGCCAGGGTGCCGGAGACGATGATGGTGCCCTCGTGCAGGATCGCGATCCGGTCGGCCAGCTTCTCCGCCTCCTCCAGGTGTTGCGTGGTCAGCAGCACGGTCGTCCCGCCGCCGGCCAACTTCTGGATCTCGTTCCACACCTCGATGCGGCCCTCGGGGTCGAGCCCGGTGGTCGGCTCGTCGAGGAAGATGACCGGTGGGTCCCCGATCAGGCTCATGGCGATGTCGAGCCGGCGGCGCATACCGCCCGAGTACGTCCCCACGCGCCGTCCACCCGCGTCGGCCAGGCCGAACCGGACGAGCAGCTCGTCCGCGACGTCCCGGGGTTTTGCGACCCGCCGGAGCCGGCCGACCATGACCAGGTTCTCCCGGCCGGTGAGGATCTCGTCGACGGCGGCGAACTGCCCCGTCAGGCTGATCGACTCGCGCACCCGCAGCGGCTCCGACCCGACGTCGAACCCGTGGACGCTTGCCGTGCCGCCATCCGGCTTGAGCAACGTGGACAGGATGCGCACCACCGTCGTCTTGCCGGCGCCGTTGGACCCGAGCAGCGCGAAGATACTCCCGCGCGCCACCTCGAAATCGACGCCCTTCAGGACGGCCAGCTTCTGATAGGACTTTCGCAATCCGCTGACCCGGATTGCCGGGCTCGTTGTAGGCATCTGCCGCCTCCTGCGCGGTGGGCATGGGTCATCGCCGGGCGGCCGCCGTCGGCTCGTCCGTGATGCGGGGACGTGTTCGCTCGCCGGGCGAGCCGGCGGCTCGTCCGTGGTTCGTCAGGCCTGGATCAGATGTCTAGGTCCTCGATCACCGGTTCGTTGACGGCGTCGAGCACCAGTGGGTAGAGCTCGGTCGGAACGATGTCGCGCAGCGCGTCGAGATCGTCGGCGATGCGCAGGCTGGAGTCGGCCGGGATGCGCGTCCAGGACTGGTTGGCGCTCCAGTCGCCGACCCAGGCGCGCCAGCCGGTGCGGTACTTCTCGGCGTTCGGTCCGGTGTTCACGTGCGCCTCGGACCGCTCGAGGTGAACGACATACTTGCCGGTGCGGGTGCGATAAACCCGGTAGGTCTCGTCGCGCTCGTTGCCGGTCTGTTCCATCTCGGCCAGCAGCATGCCGGAGAACCGTTGCTTGCGACCGAGCCCGGGCCCGACGCGCACGATCACGTCGTCGTAGCCCTGTTGCCGGCCCTCCTCGACCTCGACGTAACGGCGCAGCGCGGCGGTGATGGCCGTCGACAGCTTGCCGCCGGCGAGTTCCTGGGCGCGCTGGAACAGCGGCAGGTCGTCGTCGGACACGTAGATGGTCTTGTTGGGCATGAGCCAACTATACGCACACCTATACGTACACGCACAGGGCTATTGCCCGGCGGACTCCTGGTAGATCTCGGCGTACGTGCGCGAGTCCTTGATCAGGTCGTCGCAGAAGGCGGCGACGTCCGTGCCGATGACCTCCAGAACCCCCCGGCCGGATGCTGCACCGTCTTCGAAGAAGTCGACGATCCCGGAGAGCAGGCTCCCCTCAACCAGGTCGACCGGCCCGACCTTGAACAGGTACCGCTGCATCTCCTGGTAGACGATCCGGTAGTCGGGCGGGAGCGCCTTGACCCGGGCGACGTGCGCCCGCCACTGCTTCTTGCCCTCGATGATGTCCTGAATGCCCACGTCAGTCTCCTAGCCGGGCGAGTTTTCGGGCGACGTTCCGGTTCAACTGCTCACGCCACCGGTCGCGATAGGTGCGGGCCCCCGCCCCACCGGCCAGGGCCGCCGAGAAGCCGGCGATGTCGTCGCCGAGCACCTCGTGCACGCTCTGCCCGTCGGCCGAGGCTTCCTCGAGCAGTCCGAGGGCCGCGTCGGCGATCGGCGTCAGGTTGCGCCCGGTGAAGTTCCCGTACGGGAAGAGGTGGCTGACGATCTGCCCCCACGCGGCCTGATAGTCGGCCGGCAACGCCTGCGCCCGGCCCCCGAACGCCTTCCATTCCCGGTTGAGATCGTTGCCCGTGATGGTCTCCCAGAAGTTCATGCCCCGCCCTCCCTGAGTTTGTCGATCCGCGATGAGACGTACTGCCATTTCGTCCAGAACGTCGCCAGCTCGCTGCGCCCGGCGTCGTTGAGCGCGTAGAACTTGCGCGGCGGACCCACTTCGGACGGCCGCTTCGTCACCTGGACGAGGCCGTTGCGCTCCAGCCGCAGCAGGATGGTGTAGACCGTGCCGTCGACGACGTCGGCGAAGCCCAGGTCGTTCAGCCGGCGCGTGATGGCGTACCCGTAGGTCTCCTCACGCCCGATGATTTCGAGCACGCACCCTTCGAGCGTGCCCTTGAGCATCTCGGTCAGGTCTTCCACCGCCACACCCTCCGACCGGTACCTCGTACCACTGAATACCGGTACAACGTAGCACTAGGTACCGGGCTGTGGCGAGAGCCGGTTCTCAGCGCCGCTTGCGCCACACCAATTGCTGTACGAGCAAGGTCAGCGCTCCCCCGATGACGATCGCCGCCACATTGATCACGAGCTGCAGGGCCGAGCCGACGGCCTCGTCGCGGACGCCGTAGGCCAGCGCGACCGCGGCATTCGCCGCCGCCGGGATGGTGGTGACCGAGATCAGCACACCGACCAGGGTGCCCGCCTTGGCCGAAGTGAGCGACAGGATGCCCGCCACACCGCCGAGGAAGCCGATGACCCAGGACAGCGCGTCGGGACGCCAGATGAAGTCGGTCAGCGGCCGCTCGTCCAGCAGCATCGACCGGCTGATCAGGTCGGCCGCGGTGAGCAGCCACACCATGCCGACCGTGGCCGCCATCGCGAACGGGAAACCGACGCCCAGCGCCAGCGCCGAGCGGCGCAGCAGGCTCGCCTTGCGCTGCACCAGGCCGACACACAGCGCGGCGAGGGGCCCGAACTCGGGACCGACCACCATCGAACCGACGATGAGGATCGGCGAGTCCAGCAGGACACCGATCGCCGCGATGATGGTGGCGATCGTCATGAACGCCAGGTACGACACCGAGAGCGCGGTCTCCTCGCCGGTCTGGTGTTCGATCTCGTGCCACACCACCGCATCGACGCCGAGCCCGGGGACATGCCGCTCGGCGCGATCGGCCGACGCCGACATCGTCGTGCCGACCCGCTCGACCACGATGGCGCCCTCACGGTCGAGCCCCAGACCGCGCAGGCGGTCCAGCACGGCGCTGGCGCCCTCCCGCACGACGTCGAACTCGATCACGTCGCCGCGTGGCTCACGAGCGGCGCCGGCCAGCACGACGATGTGGGTGACCGCGACGTCGCCGGTCAGCGCGGCCAAGGCGTGGTCGGTGTTCGATTCCGGGCTGATCACCCGCACGTGCAGCATCTTCGGTCCCTCATGATCGCGGTGACCGTGAGTCTAGGGGCTGTTCGTGGCGGGGGCGGTAGGCAGCGAGACAACCATGGTGAGACCGCCGCCGGGGGTCTGATCGGGCATGAGAGTGCCACCCATCGCCTCGGTCAGTCCGCGCGAGAGTGCCAGCCCGAGCCCGGCGCCGGTGTGGTTGTCGCGGTCCCCGAGGCGCTGAAACGGCAGGAAGACGTCGTCCCAGCGGTCCTCGGGAATGCCGGGTCCATGGTCGATGACGCGGATCTCCACCTGGGCGCCGAGGGCGCTGGCCGTGATGACGGGCGGCCGGTCCGCGGGGCTGTGCCGCAGGGCGTTCGCGGCGAGGTTGACGATGACGCGTTCGAGCAGCCCGGGGTCGGCGTGCAGGTAGGGCAGGTCGTCGGGGATGTGCAGCTGGACCGCGCGTCCCGGCGGGCCGAGGTCGTCCAGGGCACGAGGCACGATCTCCTCCGCGCCGACGTCGATGGCTTCGACTCCGAGGGCGCCCGCCTGCAGCCGGCTCATGTCGAGCAGGTTGGTGACCAGCCGGATGAGCCGGTCGAGGGAGACGTCGGCGGTCTCGAGCAGTTCGGCGCGATCGTCGTCGTCGAAATGCACCTCGTCGCTGCGCAGGCCGGCCACGGCGGCCTTGGCGGAAGCGAGCGGTGTGCGCAGGTCGTGGCTGACGGCGGCGAGCAACGCCGTACGCATGCGGTCGGCCTCGGCCAAGGGTTTCGCGGCGGCAGCCTCGGCGGTCAGCCTTTCCTGCCGCAGCGCGACGGCCGCCTGCGCGGCGAACGCCTCGACGATGCGCCGGTCGCTGGCCTGCAGGGCCCGGCCCTTGAGTAACAGGACGATGTCGTCGTCGGCTCTGACCTCGGCGTCCGCGTCCGCCGATCGGGTACAGACCGGATGGCCGACCTCGGCGACGACCACACTCTTGTCGAGCAGGGTCACCGAGTCGAGCGTGAAGGTCTCGCGGAGCCGCTCGAGCAGAGCCATCAGCGGACGCTCGCCGCGCAGGACCCCACCAGCGACCGTGGCCAGGGTCTGCGCGTCGGCGCCGGCCTCGGCGGCCTGGCGGGTCGTACGGGCGGCGGTGTCGACGACCCAGCTGACCGCGACGGCGATCACCACGAAGATGGCCAGGGCGAGCAGGTTGTCGCTCTCGGCGATGGTGAACCGGCCGACCGGCGGGGTGAAGAACCAGTTCAGCATCAGCGATCCGGCCACCGCGGCGAGCAGCGCCGGCCACAGCCCGCCGACGAGCGCGACACCGACGACGGCGGCCAGGAACAGCAGGAGGTCGTTGATCAGGGACAGCCCGGGTCCGATGCTCAACACCGCGGTCAGGGCGGGAAGCCCGGCGAGGACGGTCAGAAAGCCGGCGATGCGCCGGCTGCGCGACAGCGCCGCCGGCGCGCGGCGGCGACGGCCCTGTCCGGCGCGCTCATGGGTCACCAGGTGCACGTCGATCGACCCGGACAGCGCGGTGGTGGTGACCCCGACGCCGGCCGAGAAGATCTGCGCGAACCGGCCACGGCTGGACGCGCCGAGGACGATCTGCGTCGCGTTCACCGCGCGGGCGAAATCCAGCAGCGCCCGGGGCACGTCGGAGCCGACGACCTGGTGGTAGGAACCGCCGAGGCTTTCCACCAGGACGCGCTGGCGGGCCAGGGCGGCCGGGTCGGCGCCGGCCAGGCCGTCGTTGCGGGCAACGTGGACGGCCATCAGATCGGCGCCCTTGGTGCGGTCGGCGATCCGGGCGGCCCGGCGGATCAGGGTGTCGCCCTCGGGGCCGCCGGTCAGGGCGACGACCACCCGCTCCCGGGTCTCCCAGGTCGCGTTGATCTTGTTGTCGGCCCGGTACCGGTCGAGTTGCTCCTCGACCTTGTCGGCGAGCCACAGCAGGGCCAGCTCCCGGAGGGCGGTCAGATTTCCCGTACGGAAGTAGTTGCCGAGCGCCGCGTCGATCTTCTCGGGCTGGTAGATGTTGCCGTGCGCCATCCGCCGGCGCAGCGCCTCCGGGGTCATGTCGACCAGCTCGACCTGCTCGGCCGCGCGCACCAGGGCGTCCGGCACGGTTTCGCGCTGCTCGACGCCGGTGATCTGCGCGACGACGTCGTTGAGCGATTCCAGGTGCTGGACGTTGACCGTGGTCAGCACCGAGATGCCGGCGTCGAGCAGTTCCCGCACGTCCTGCCACCGCTTGGCGTTGCGGGCGCCGGGCACGTTGGTGTGAGCGAACTCGTCCACCACGGCCAGTTCCGGCCGGCGGGCCAGCACCGCGTCGAGGTCCATCTCGGTGAAGCCGACACCCCGGTAGCGCATCTCGGCGCGGGGTACGACCTCGAGATCGCCGATCATCGCCTGGGTGTGTTTGCGGCCGTGGGTCTCCACGGACGCGATGACCACGTCGGTGCCGCGTTCGGCGCGCCGGTGCGCCTCCTCGAGCATCGTGTAGGTCTTGCCGACGCCCGGGGCGGCGCCGAGGAAGATACGCAGTTCTCCGCGAGCCATGTCGGCGCCGCCTCCCTTCCTGTCGGCCGTCGAGTCCTACTTGCTGTCGAGCGCGAGGTTGAGTTCCAGGACGTTGACCGCGGGCTCGCCGAGGAAGCCGAGCGCCCGCCCGTCAGTGTGGTCCTTGATCAGGGTGCGCACCCGGTCCTCGGTCAGGCCACGTTCCCGGGCGATGCGCGGTGCCTGCAGTTCCGCGTACGCCGGGCTGATGTTCGGGTCGAGGCCGCTGGCACTGGCCGTTACCGCGTCGGCCGGGACCACAGGTTTCGCCGGCGCGTTCCCGCGGATCGGGGTGATCACACCGCCGAGGGCCCGGTAGTCCTCCCCCGCCTCGGCCGGCTCGACGGTCACACCGTCGTAGGTGCTGACGAACGGGGTGCCGGTCTGGTTGACCGACACGACGCGGGTGATCGGGCCGGTGAACCCGTCGCGGTGGAACACGGCGAGGACCGCGCCCACGCCGTCGGCGGTGCAGTAGGGCCGGCTGCCGTCGACGCCTTCGAGCTCGCCCACCGCGAGGCTGCGGGTGCAGACCTGGGTCAGCAGGCTCGGCGACGCGTCGTCCGGGTTGTCGGACAGGGTGTCGACCACGCTTTCCGGGCCGAGGTTGCTGGCCGAGGTGGACGTGGGGTCGTAGCCGTCACCGGCGGCGGAGGGCCGGCTCTGGAAGTAGCGCGGGACGGGATTGCCGTCGGCGTCGGTGAACGACTGCCCGATCAGGCGGCTGCCAACGGTGGTGTCACCCACCGTGATCAGGGAGCCGTCCGTCCGGTCGGAGAGGCCGGGGAGCCTGCCTGCCCCGACCATCAGGAGGGGGTAGGCCACGCCGACCAGCACGGTGAGGACGAGCAGCGCTCGGAACGCGGCGAGGTGCTGGGCGAGCCAGGAGGGAAGTCGCACGGTGATCAGATCCCCGGGATGAACTGGACGAGAAGGTCGATGAGCTTGATGCCGGCGAACGGGGCGAGGACGCCGCCGAGGCCGTAGACGAGCAGGTTGCGGCGCAGCAGTGCGCTGGCGCCGGCCGGGGTGTAGCGCACGCCGCGCAGGGCGAGCGGGATCAGCGCGATGATGACCAGCGCGTTGAAGACGACCGCGGACAGGATCGCCGAGCCGGGCGAGTGGAGCCGCATGACGTTCAGCGTGTCGAGCCCGGGATACACCGCGGCGAACATGGCCGGGATGATGGCGAAGTACTTGGCGATGTCGTTGGTGATCGAGAAGGTGGTCAACGCGCCGCGGGTGATCAGCAACTGCTTGCCGATCTCGACGATCTCGATGAGCTTGGTCGGGTCGGAGTCGAGGTCGACCATGTTGCCGGCCTCCTTGGCGGCCGACGTGCCGGTGTTCATGGCCACGCCGACGTCCGCCTGGGCCAGGGCCGGCGCGTCGTTGGTGCCGTCCCCGGTCATCGCGACCAGCCGGCCGCCTTCCTGCTCCTTCTTGATGTACGCGAGCTTGTCCTCGGGTGTGGCTTCGGCCAGGAAGTCGTCCACGCCGGCCTCGTCGGCGATGGCCTTGGCGGTACGCGGGTTGTCGCCGGTGATCATGACGGTGCGGATGCCCATCCGGCGCATCTCGTCGAACCGTTCGCGCATGCCCGGCTTGACCACGTCCTTGAGGTGGATCACGCCGAGGGCGCGGGCGGGTTGCCCCGCGATCTGCTCGGCCACGACCAGCGGGGTGCCGCCGGTGCTGCTGACCGTGTCGACGATCTCGCCGACCTCCTCGGTGGGGTGCCCGCCGTTCTGGCGGACCCACTTCATGACCGCCGAGGCGGCGCCCTTGCGGATCTGCCGCCCGGCTACCGCCCCGACCACCCGCCCCTGACCGGACTGGAGGCTGAGCTCCAGGTCGACGCCGCTCATCCGGGTCTGCGCGGTGAACGGCACGAACGTCGCGTCGGTCATCAGACCGGGCTCGCGCTCGCGCAGGCCGAAGGCGTTCTTGGCCAGCACCACGACCGAGCGGCCCTCCGGGGTCTCGTCGGCCAGGCTGGACAGCTGGGCGGCGTCGGCCAGCGTCGCCGCCGTCACGCCGTCCACCGGCACGAACTCGGCGGCCTGGCGGTTGCCGAGCGTGATCGTGCCGGTCTTGTCGAGCAGCAGGGTGTTCACGTCGCCGGCTGCCTCCACCGCCCGGCCGGACATGGCCAGGACGTTGCGCTGCACGAGCCGGTCCATGCCCGCGATGCCGATCGCCGAGAGCAGCGCGCCGATGGTGGTCGGGATGAGGCAGACCAGCAACGAGATCAGCACGATGCCGGTGACGCCGTTCCCGTCGATCGCCGCGGTGTCGGGCGCCGCGGCCTGGTACGCCTTGGAGTAGATGGCCAACGGCTGCAGCGTCACCACCGAGAGCAGGAAAATGATCGTGAGCGCCGCGAGCAGGATGTTCAGCGCGATCTCGTTCGGCGTCTTCTGCCGGTTCGCGCCCTCCACCAGCGCGATCATGCGATCGACAAAGCTCTCGCCCGGCTTCTGGGTGATCCGCACGACGATCCGGTCGGAGAGCACCCTGGTGCCGCCGGTGACGGCCGAGCGGTCGCCGCCGGACTCGCGGATCACCGGGGCCGACTCGCCGGTGATGGCCGACTCGTCGACGCTGGCGATGCCCTCGATGACGTCGCCGTCACCGGGGATGGTCTGCCCGGCCACCACCACGACGATGTCGCCCAGCTTGAGCTGCGTGGCCGGCACCTCCCGGCCGTCCCGCAGGAACGCGACCATGTCCTGCTTGGACGCGCGCAGCGCCGCGGCCTGGGCCTTCCCCCGCCCCTCGGCGACCGCCTCGGCCAGGTTGGCGAAGATCACGGTGAGCCAGAGCCAGACCGTGATGATCCACGACAGGGTGCTCGGGTCGGCGACGGACAGCACGGTGGTGAAGACAGCGCCGGCCTCGACGAGGAGCATGACCGGATTGCGCCACATCAGGCGCGGGTCGAGTTTGCGGACGGCGCCCGGCAGCGCCTGGCCGAGCTGGGTCGCGTCGAGCAGTCCGCCGCCGACGCGGCGACGGCCGGCCGCGGCGGCCGCATCGGTGGGAGGCTTCTCCATGGTGGGTGTGGGGGTGGTCATGACAGGCCCTCCGCGAGGGGTCCGAGAGCGAGAGCGGGCAGGAAGGTCAGCGCGACCAGCACGACGGTGACGCCGACGACCATCCCGACGAACAGGGGTTGGTGGGTGGGCAGGGTGCCCTCGGACTCCGGGGTCGCCTTCTGCCGGGCCAGCGAGCCGGCCAGGGCCAGTACGAGCACGATCGGCAGGAACCGGCCGAGCAGCATGGCCAGGCCGAGCGCGGTGTCCCACCACGGTGTGTTGACCGTGATGCCCGCGAAGGCGGAGCCGTTGTTGTTGCCGGCGCTGGTGAACGCGTACAGGACCTCGGAGAGACCATGCGGGCCGACGTTGAGCGCCGTGGCGTTGTTGCCGGTGGCGAACGCGGCCGCGGTGCCGATCAGCACGATGGCCGGAGTGACCAGGAAGTACAGCGAGGCGAGCTTCATCTCGCGGGCGCCGATCTTCTTGCCCAGGTATTCCGGTGTGCGGCCGACCATCAGGCCGGCGACGAAGACGGTGATCACGGCCAGGATGAGCAGCCCGTAGAGCCCAGCGCCGACACCGCCCGGGGCCACCTCACCGAGCATCATGTTGACCATCGGCATCATGCCGCCGAGCGACGTGTACGAGTCGTGGAACGAGTTGACCGCGCCGGTCGAGGTCAGCGTGGTGACGGCGGCGTAGGTGGCCGAGTCGGGGATGCCGAACCGGGTCTCCTTGCCTTCCATCGCCGCGCCGACGGCCTGCGGGACGGTGCCGCCACCGTGCAGCTCGAAGCCCACGGTCAGCGCGATGCTCGCGATCGCCAGGACGGCCATGACGGCGGCGATGGCGTACCCCTGCCGGTTCTGACCGACCATGCGGCCGAAGACCCGCGGCATGCTGAACGGGATCAACAGGATGAGGAACAGCTGGATCCAGTTGGTCCAGGTGGTCGGGTTCTCGAACGGGTGGGCCGCGTTGACGTTGTAGAAGCCGCCACCGTTGGTGCCGAGCTCCTTGATCGCCTCCTGCGACGCGACGGGGCCGCCGGTGATGTGCTGGGTGGCGCCGGTCAGCGTGGTCACGTCGGCGCCGCCGGAGAGGTTCTGCACCATGCCGGCGACCATGAAGACGATCGTGGCCAGGACACAGATCGGCAGCAACACCCGCAGCACGATCCGGGTCAGGTCGACCCAGAAGTTGCCGAGCGTGGCCGACTTGCGGGCGGCGAAGCCCCGGACCAGCGCGACCGCCACCGCGATGCCGACCGCAGCCGAGACGAAGTTCTGCACGGCCAGGCCCGACATCTGCACCAGGTGGCCCATGGTCGACTCGCCCGAGTACGCCTGCCAGTTGGTGTTGGTCACGAAGCTGACCGCGGTGTTCCAGGCCAGATGGCTGGGCAGGGCGTCAAGGCCGAGCGACAGCCACAGCTTGTCCTGCACCCGCAGGAACAGATAGAGGAACAGGATCGAGACCGCCGAGAACGCGAGCACGCTGCGGGCGTACACGCCCCAGGTCTGCTCGGCGCCGGGGTCGACACCGACGAGCCGGTAGACGCCGCGCTCGGCGACGCTGTTCTTCTTCCCGGTCACGACCCGGTACAGGTAGTCACCGAAGGGCCGGTACACGGCGACGAGCGCGAGCACCAGCGTGCTGACGAAGATCCAGCCGGCCATCAGAACTTCTCCGGGAACAGCAGGGCGAACACCATGAAGGCGCCGAGCAGGACGGCCACGATCAGGCCGATCAGGTTGACCGCGCTCACTGCCGCTCGACCGCCCGGATCAGCACGGTCAGCGCTGCGAACAGCACCACCGTGAGCCCGACGAACACGAGATCAGCCACGAGGACTCCTAGACGAGGGTTTGCGTTTCTTGCAGCCGAAGCACACCTCGCCCAGGAGCCGTTGTCATGGCCGTTAACGCGATGACTACGCGGGCCGGGTCATCGTTGACGCTTCATTAACGAGGCACGTGACGGGCGTCATCACCGCGCCGGCGCGGCACGCTGCCGGTGCGGCCTTCTGTCCCGTAAGCTCGCCTGCGGTGTGCCGGGAAGCCTGGTCGGCGTTCTCTTTGCCGACCCCGGGAAGAAGCCAGTGCCACTCAAGAACTCGCAACGTCTCCTCAGCCGAGGCTCCTGGCCCGAGGCTGGCGAGGAATCCCGATGAGCAGGCCTCGATGAGTGTCGCCGAACTGGTACGCCGCATCGCCGAAGGCGGGCAACTCCCCCGTACCGACCGCACCCTTCGCCTCGATCGCCGCATCCGCACCGTTCTCGTCACCGAGACCCGCGGGGCGGCCGCGCTGCTGGTCGCGACGGTGCTCGCGCTGATCTGGGCCAACCTGCCCGGCGGAGGCTACGAGACGGTCTGGCACACCGAGTTCACCGTCGGTTTCGGCGATGCCGTGATCACCGAGGATCTGCGGCACTGGGTCAACGACGGCCTGATGGTGTTCTTCTTCCTGCTCGCCGGCATGGAGATCCGTCGTGAGCTCACCCTGGGCGATCTCAGCGACCGCCGAGCGGCGATGGTGCCGATCGTGGCAGCGGTCGGTGGCATGGTGGTGCCCGCGGTCATCTTCGCCACGGTCACCATCGGCAGCAGCGCCCAGTCCGCCTGGGGCATGGCCATGGCCACCGACATCGCGTTCGCGCTCGGTGTGCTGGCCCTGGTCGGGCCGCGCTGCCCGGCCAACGTCCGGGTCTTCCTGCTCACCCTGGCCGTCGTCGACGACATCGGCGCGATTCTGGTCATCGCGGTGGTCTACACCGAGGCCGTGCACCTGATCCCGCTGCTCGTCGCGGCCGCGCTGATCGGGGTGGCGCTGGTCATGCGCACCGTGGGCGTCTGGCGGGCCACTCCGTATCTGGTCGTCGGCGTCGCGTTGTGGGTCGCCACCTACGAGTCGGGGCTGCACCCGACCATCGTGGGCGTCGTGTTCGGTCTGCTCACCCCCGCTTTCCTGCCCCGCCGCACCGACCTCGACCGGCTCGACCGGCTGCTCAAGCGGCTGCGCCGGGAACCCGGACCGGAGGCGGCCCGTCTGCTGTCGATCGGCGCGCAGGGTTCGGTGTCGGCCAACGACCGCCTGCAGTACCTGCTGCGCCCGTGGACCAGCTTCCTCATCGTGCCGCTGTTCGCCCTGGCCAACGCGGGCGTGGCCTTCAGCCCCGAGCTGCTGTCCCGGGCGGTGACCTCACCGGTCACCATCGGCGTGTTCATCGGCTTGGTCGCCGGCAAGACCCTGGGCATCTGGGGCGCCTCAGCGATCATGGTCCGTACCCGTCTGGGCCGGTTGCCCGCCGGCGTCGGCCTGCCGCAGGTGCTGTCCGTGGGGGCGGTGGCCGGCATCGGGTTCACCGTTTCGCTGTTCGTCGCCGAGCTCGCCCTCACCGACGAGAATCTGCGCGACGAAGCGAAGATCGGCATCCTGGCCGCCGCCGTCGCCGCGACCGGGCTCGGCTGGCTGCTGTTCCACCTGCCCGGCGGCCGATCGCGCCGCAGCGAGCCGTCCACCCTGGCGCCCGCCGTCGAACCGTCGGGCGAGCACAGCCGGGGGCCGGCGGACGCGCCCGTCGTGCTGGTGCAATTCGGCGACTACGAGTGCCCGTACTGCCGCGAGGCCGCCCCGGCGATGGCCGCGCTCGTCGCCCTTCATCCCGATCGACTCCGCTATGTCTGGCGGCACCTGCCGCTGGACGAGTTCCATCCCGACGCCCGCCGTGCCGCGCAGGCCGCCGAAGCCGCCGCCGTCCAGGGCGCTTTCTGGCCGATGCACGAACGGCTGCTGGCCGCGGACGAACTCAACGACGAGTCGCTGACCGAGGCGGCCCGCTCGGCCGGTCTGAATGTGCCGCGCTTCCTCTCCGACCTCGAGTCGGCCGCCGTGGACGCCCGGGTCGACGCGGACGTGCGCAGCGCCCAGGACAGCGGAGCCGACGGGACACCCACGTTCTTCCTGAACGGCGCCCGGGTCGACGGCTCCCTCGACGAAGTCATCGCCGCCGTCGAACAGGCCCTCAGCCCCGCCGCCACCTGAGCGGACCTTTATGCAACAGCAGCGCTCGGTACGTAGATTTTGACGCGATATTAACGCCGGGCTCAGGGGCGAAAAGCTCCGGCCGAGCGACCCTTGGTCCGGTGAACGAGCAACCGGCTCCGGTCGAGGCGCCGCCCGAGTACGCCGTACCCGCGGTGATGGCTTCCCCGGCCCACGAGACGCCACCCTCGAAGGGCGTACCCGGCTGGCTGCTGCGCCATCGGGTGCAACCGGTCGGACCCGCAGCCGGTGAGGGACACACCGAACAGCACTCGTGGTGGAAGGTGATGTGCCTGACCGGAGTGGACTACTTCTCCAGCCTGGCCTACGTGCCGGCGATCGCCGTCGCGGCGGCCGGGGCGGTCTCCCCCTTGGCCACCCTGCTGATCGTCGCGCTCACCCTGTTCGGCGTCCTGCCGATGTATCGCCGGGTCGCCCGGGAGAGCCCCCACGGCGCCGGCTCGGTCGCGATGCTGGAGCGGCTGCTGCCGTTCTGGCAGGGCAAACTGTTCGTCCTGGTGCTGCTCGGCTTCGTTGCCACGTCGTGGCTGATCACGATCACCCTGTCGGCCGCGGACGCCAGCGTGCACGTGGTCGAGAACCCGTTCTTCCCGTCGTTCCTGCACGGCCACGAGGTCGCGCTGACCGTCGGGCTGCTCCTGGTGCTCGGCTTCGTCTTCCTGCTCGGCTTCAGCGAGGCCGTCAGCGTCGCGATCCCCCTGGTGGCGATCTTCCTCGCGCTCAACGCGCTGGTCATCGGCGACGGCCTCGTGCACGTCATCACCGACGGCGCCGCCTGGTCGGCCTGGATCTCCGCGCTCGGCGACGTGGGCGGAGGCGTCGGCGGACTGCTCCACCCCGCCGTGGTGGCGTTCCCGTTGCTCGTACTCGGCCTGTCCGGCTTCGAGACCGGGGTCAGCATGATGCCGCTGGTCGCCGCCCCGGGCGCCGACGCCCGGCAGCGACTGGAGAACCGCATCCGCAACAGCCGCAAGTTGCTCACCACGGCCGCAGTCATCATGAGCGTCTACCTGCTCGCGGCCAGCTTCGTCACCACCGTGCTCATCCCGGCCGAGGAATTCGAACCGGGCGGCGAAGCCAGCGGCCGGGCCCTCGCCTGGCTGGCTCACGAGCAGCTGGGCGAGGCGGTCGGCACCGCCTACGACATCAGCACCATCTTGATCCTGTGGTTCGCCGGCGCGTCGGCCATGGCCGGCCTGGTCAACATCGTGCCGCGCTACCTGCCCGGGTACGGCATGGCGCCGGAGTGGGGCCGCGCCGTACGCCCGGTCGTGCTCGTCTACACCACGATCACCGTCATCATCACGATCGCGTTCGGCGCCGACGTCAACGCCCAGGCCGGCGCCTACGCCACCGGCATCCTCGCGATGATGGTCTCCGGCGCCTTCGCCGTCTCCGTCTGGGCCTTCCGCAATCGCCGGCGCGGCGCCACGGCAGGATTCGCGCTGCTCACGCTCATCCTCGGCTATGCGCTGGCCGAGAACATCATCGAGAAGCCGGACGGGATCGCCATCTCCGGCCTGTTCATCGCCGGCATCATCGCCGTCTCGCTGATCTCCCGGGTCAGCCGCACCACCGAGCTGCGCGTGGACAGCATCGAGTTCGACGAGACCGCCCGCCGATTCATCACCGAGTCCCTCGAGTTCGACGGCGCCCTCGACCTCGTCGCCCACCGCCGCCAGACCGGCGACGCCGCCGAATACCAGTTCAAGGAACGCGAACAGCGCGGCGACAACCCGGTCCCCGGCGCCAACGACATCCTGTTCCTGGAGATCGACGTGATCGACCCCTCCGCCTTCAGCGACACCCTGATCGTCCGCGGCATCGACGTAGACGGCAACCGCATCCTGCGCGCCGAGGCGCCGGCAGCGCCGAACGCCATCGCCGCGATCCTGCTCTCCCTGCGCGACGCCACCGGCGTACGCCCGCACTGCTACTTCGCCTGGGCCGAGGGCAGCCCACTGGTACACATGATCCGCTACTTCCTCCTCGGCCGCGGCGACACCGCCCCCGTCACCCGCGAAATCATCCGCAAACACGAACCCGACCAGACCCGCCGCCCCGGCATCCACGTCGGGTCCTGATCCTCACGGCAGTCACTCGGGGGACGCCCGGCAGGTCGGCGGCTGGCCTCCGTGCTCGGTGCAGCGGCCTTGACTCTCGCTCCGGTCCACTGTCGACACAACATCGAGCAGCTTGCCCGTCGCGGCAGATGTGCGCACGTCGTGGCTGCTGCTGGACTCCCAGCGCGGCCGCCAGTTGCGCGCTCGGCGATCAGCTCCGGCCGGTAGCCCGTCAGCATGCGCAGCGACATGCCGGGCAGATAGCCGAACGCCGTTGTTTCCAGCGTCTGCACGTCGCTGTGCGCGTCGAACCAGGCGATTCCCGGGTCCGTGCCCGCGCGCTGAAGCCCCACCACAATTCCCAGCGCGGTGACACAGCCACCTGTCACGACCACCAGCGGGTACCTCCGGCGCCCGGGGCCACCGCGGCCGCCGCGTCGGCGTCTGCCGAGTACAGCGGGGCGAGCCGGGCCCACATGTCATCAGCGACGGGCTCCGCGGTCACGATCTCGCCGGGCCGCAGCGCCAAGTCGAGGTCGGGCAGGTGTTCATCGAGGTGATAGGGAACGCCAGATCGGGGGCGGTGAACGACGGCCCCGTCAAGCAGTTGCCGTTTCCGAGCGTTCCTCGCGTCGACTTGTCATAGCCTGGGAGGTGTTGCGCTGATATGGGGCGCGCCTATCGGCGGGACAGAGGTTGTCATGGCGCTGATCTTGGTCACTTCGCTGTTCGCGTTCATCCTGTCGTGGGTGTCGTGGCGGTATCTACGGCGCCGGGATCCGTTGCTGCGTGACGTCATGTGGATGTTCGCGTCGGTCGCGATGCTGTTCGTGGTCGGGCTCGTCCGCCTTCTCGTGGGTGCCCCACCGCGGCCGGTGATGATCCTCGCTATCGGGTTGTTGCTGGCGAAACCGCTGTTCACCTTGCGATTGGTCAGTCGGCTGCGCCCGTTGCGCTCCTGGTGTCTGCCGGTGGTGGTGACGGTATGGGCGCTGAGCGCGTTACCGGTGCTGGCGTCGGCGGCACGGCCGATTCTGCGACCGGCGGTCTGGCCGGCGGTGATCGTGTTCTTCGTCGTGGAGGCCGTCGCGGCGTGGCTGCTCGCCGCCGAAGCTCAGCGACGTGGTGGCGCGGCACGGGCCCGGTTGTGGTGTGCGGCCACCGGGACCGGTGTGTTCGGCACAGCGCTGCTGGTCTCCGTCACCGGCGCTGCCGTGGGATCGCGAGTGCTCGCCGTGATCTCCGGTGTGCTGTACATATTCGCCTTCGTTCCGCCGCGGGGAGTCCGCCGAAGTTGGGCGTTGAGCGCCACCCATGCGCCGATGCGCCGGTTGCTGGCCCTGCCAGCCAACGAGTCGGCACGGACCTGGCAGAGCTACTGCCGGGACTCCACCGCGGTCCTGGGCTCGGACACCGTGGTGCTCCTGATGCCGGCGCCGGATCAGTCCGTGCAGGTGGTGGGTTGCGCCGCCGGGCCGGTCGGCATGATCGAGTGCACGAGGGCAGGCCTGGACGAACTGCTGGCCGCCGATCGCCCGATCGACGCGCTGGCGGGCTGGACCCGTCCGCCGGCGGTGGCGGTGACGTTCGCTCAGGCCACCGATACCCGGTTCGTGACCGCGAGGCCGGTGGACGCGCCGGGCGGGCGCGGCGCGCTTCTGCTGCTCAGCCGCTACCGCAGCCTGTTCTCCGAGGACGACATCGAGGCCTTCACCGAACTCGCCGGTCACGCCGCAGCGCTGGCCGGGCGGGCCCAGACTCTGGCCGAACGCGAAAGCCTCGCCGCGATCGTGGAGTCGTCCCACGACGCGATCGTCGGCAAGACACTCGGCGGGATGATCACCAGCTGGAACGCCGGGGCCGAGCAGCTCTACGGCTACCGGCGTGACGAAGTCCTGGGCCGCCACGCGTCCATGCTGTTCCCGCCCGGGCAGGAGCAGGCCGAGGAACAGTTGATCCAACGCATCACTGCCGGTGAGAACATCGACCAGTACCAGGTGACGCGCCGCCGCCAGGACGGCACGACGATCACCGTGTCGCTGACCCTGTCACCGATCACCGACGCCGCCGGTGCGATCACCGGAGTCGCGTCGATCTCCCGCGACATCAGCGAACGACAGCGCGCCGAGACGATGTTCGAAGGACTGCTGGAAGCCGCCCCGGACGCGATCATCGGCGTCATCCGCGACGGCACCATCACGCTGATCAACGCGCAGGCCGAGCGGCTCTTCGGCTACCCCCGGGAAGAACTGCTCGGCCGGCCGGTCGATGTCCTCGTACCGGAAAGACTGCGCACCGCTCACGTGGAGCACCGTGACGGCTATTTCGCCCATCCCCGCAACCGGCCGATGGGCGCCGGAGCGGCGCTGACCGCGGTGCGTAAGGACGGCACCGAGTTTCCCGCCGAGATCAGCCTCTCCTCGGTCGACACCGACAAGGGCATGATCGTGACCACGTCCATTCGTGACGTCACCGAGCGCCTGATCGCCCAGACCGAACGGGAACGGCTGATCGCCCAGGCCGAACGCGATGCCAGCGAACGCCGCCTGCAACACGCCCGCCGGCTGGAAAGCCTCGGTGAGCTCGCCGGCGGCGTGGCCCACGACTTCAACAACATCCTCGCCGTGATCAGCAACTACACCGAAATGGTCCTGGACACTCTCGATAGCCCCGAACTGGACCCCGCCGACCTGGCCGAGGTCCGCAACGATCTGGGCCAGGTCAGCCGAGCCGCCGAACGCGCTACCCGGCTGACCAAGCAACTGCTGGCCTTCGGCCGCCGCGACATCACCCAGGCCACCGTGCTCAGCCTGAACCACGTCATCGGCGACGTCGAGCAGATGCTGCGCCGCTCCCTCGGTGAGCACATCCACCTGATCACCAGCCTCGATCGTGAGCTCTGGCAGATCCACGCCGACGCCAGCCAACTCGAACAGATCCTGCTCAACCTGGCCGTCAACGCCCGTGACGCCATGCCCGGCGGCGGCACCCTGTCCATCGACACCAGCAATGCCGACAGCACCGACGACGACAGCACCAGCGGCACTCTGCCAGCCGGCCGGTACGTGCGCCTACGCGTCAGCGACACCGGAAGCGGCATGCCACCGGAAGTCATCGAACGGGCCTTCGAACCGTTCTACACCACCAAACCGAAGGGTTCCGGCACCGGCCTCGGTCTGGCCACCGTCTATGGCATCGCCAGCGCCGCTGGTGGCGATGTGCGCCTGTACTCCGAAGCCGGCATCGGCACCACCGTCACCATTCTCCTGCCCGCCGTCGAGACCTCAACCGAGGCCGCCACCGCGCCGGCGGCCCTGCCCGCCACCGAGACCACCATCGGAACGCCACCCCACGAGACCATCCTCATGGCCGAGGACGAAGACGACCTGCGCCAGATCACCGCCCGCGTCCTGACCCGAGCCGGCTACCACGTGCTCGCCGCGACCGGCGGCACCGAGGCCATCCACCTCGCCCAGACCCACCCCGGCCCGATTCACCTGCTCCTCACCGACGTCATCATGCCGAGGATGATGGGCAACGAGGTCGCCGCCCAGGTCAAACAGCGCCGCCCCGGCATACCCGTGCTCTACATGTCCGGGTACGCCGAACCCGTGCTCACCGAGAACGGAACCCTGCCCGACGGCGTCGTCCTTGTCGAGAAACCCTTCACCAGCCGCGAACTGCTCGACCGCGTCCGTGCCGTCCTGCATCCGGTGGGCACATCACCAGTGGCGCGCCCAGCCTCGAAACAACCCTCCAGCACGTGACGAACCCCGTCACCATCGCCGGCCGGAAGAGCACCGGCGGGTGGAGACGCCCCCCGAACGTGAGCCGGCCCGTCGGCAGGTCAGAATGGTTGCCGCGGGGTTACCCGTGACACCGGTGGGGTAAGGGGCCGCCATGCACCCGTTGGAGCCCGGAACAAGCGAGGCCATCAACGCGGTTGATCTTCCACTGGGCGCGCCGGACCCGGCCCGACTGGCACAGAACTTCACTGCCGAGGATCTTCCATCTCTGCGGCACGCGGTCCACGACAGCGCCCGTGCCTGCGGGCTCGCCGGCGATGCGCTCGACGACTTCGTCGTCGCTGTTCACGAACTCGCCACCAACGCGGTGCGCCACGGCGGTGGCCGCGGCCGCATCGACCTGCGCCGCGACGGTGACACCCTGCTCTGCGAGATCATCGACCACGGACCCGGCTTCCCCGGCGGCGTCCCCACACCCGCAGGCCTGCCGTCACCGCAGACGCCCGGTGGGCGCGGTCTCTGGCTGGCCCAGCACCTCACCGACACCCTGTTGATCACTGACAGCCCCGGCGGGGTGACCGTCTCCGTCACTGCCTGCCTCCCCGCCCCCGCGCCCAGCGGCCTGCCGGCCCCGATCCTGGCGGACGAACTGGGGCAGGCACAGGTCGAGATCTCGCCCGGCGTGCTCGTCCAAGCCACCACTGACCCAACTCCAGCACCACATTCCGTGACTGCCACCGAGCCGGACACTGCGGAGAGCACGCCGGAAGCGACCGGACCTCGCGAAGCATGACGGCAGCGGCGCGCCGCCCGGGTCAGAACGAGCTGAAGCTGTCCACTTCGATCAAGGTGAGCACCTCGGTACGGACCGCCGGGCATTCCGCCTTGGTCGCCGCGTCCAGTACAGCGCCGTTCTCCGGCTTGCCGTGGGATTCGAAGAAGGTGGCCAGTTTGCCGGCCAGGTTGGCGTGCCGCCCGACCGGGCTGCCGACCTCCTTCAGCGCCGGGATCTCGCCCTTCAGATAGGCGCAGACGTCCGTTGCTGAATAGGAGCCGCCGGTCGCCGCGGGCGGCTCGCCGTCGGCCCGGCTTGCTCCGTCGCCGCTCGAGGTGTCGGCCGAAGCGCAGCCGGACAGCACGGCGGCACTGATGATCATGGTGAGGAATGTTGCGAGGCGCCGGTGAGTGGTCATCGCGTGGTGGTCCTGTCTGCGTGAGCGGAGATCAGCCAAAGTCCGGTCGGCAGCCGGTAGCCGGCACCGGCGGTACGGAATCGTTCGAGCAGGCGGGCCACCCCGTCCCGGGCTTGCTTCTGGGTGGTGGGTTCGGCGTCCCGATAAGCGTTGCTGGCGGGACTGATCTCGATGAGCCATTCGGTGACCGCTTCCGGGTCGTCCGGGGCGTCGAGCGTGACGTCGTGCGGCTGGATGTCGATGTCGGTGAAGCCGGCAGCGGTGAGCAGCCGAGTTGCCCGGGCCGCGTCAGCGAAGGCGAAGGGGCCGGGGTCGTCGCCGATCGGCAACGGCGGCAACGCTCCCAGATGTGCCGCCGCACCGAGCAGAGCGGTCGGCAGCCAAGGGTTTGCCCGGCCCTCACGGAACACTGTCGCGGCCATGCGGCCGCCGGCACGCAGGGACCGCCGGATCGTGGTCAGGCCGGCGACGGGGTCGGCGAACAGCATCAACGTCATGCGGGAATAGACGGCGTCGAACGGCGCTCCGGGCACGGCATCGAGCGTCTCGACGTCCCCGGTGACGAATTGCGGTCCCGCGGCGCCCGGCACGGTGAACCGGTTCCGGGCCGTCGCCACCATGGCCTCGGCGAGGTCGAGGCCGACTGCGCTGCCCGACGGGGCGACTGCCCGCGCGAGCTGGGCGGTGGTGCCGCCACACCCGCAGCCGACGTCCAGCACCCGTTCACCGGGCTGGGGCTGCAGCCGCTCGAGTGCCACGGCGCCCAGAGGCCGGCCGATCTCGTCGTGCCGATCGGCTTGATGGACCCAGCCCGGCGCCGTCCGGGCCCAGAAGTCGGCGTTGCGGGCGCGCAGCGTGGCGGTGTCGGTCATCAGAACGGCATCTCGGCGCCGTCGACGCTCGCGGACCGGAACGTGGCCGCCTTCGCCGGGTCGAAGCCGTCCTCCTGGGCGGCCAGCCCGGCCGCCCGGACCAGGCGTTCGGACTGGAAGGTGCGGAACGCGGCCTCGTCGACCCAGATGTTGATGATCCGCCAGCCCTCGTCGGACGGGCCGGCCACGTGGGCCAGCAGGCCCGGCGGCCGGTCCGGGCCGAGGTGCTTCTCGACCTGCCGGTATTCCTGCTCGCTGACTGCGGGCATGTCTTGCACGACGCCGTACGGCATGGCTGTCCCCTGAAGTCAAGTCGATAGAGTGAAGCTCTATCGAATAGTGGACTACGCTGTCCACGTGGCTGTCAACCGGCGTTACGTCTCGCCCCGCCGCGCGGAGCAGGCCCGGCAGACCCGGAGGGCGATCCTCGACGCGGCAGCCAAACTGTTCGTGGATCCGGGTTACGCGGCGACGCCGCTGACCACCGTCGCCGCTGAGGCCGGCGTTGCCGTGCAGACCGTGTACGCAGTGTTCGGCAGCAAGCGCCAACTGCTCTCGGAGCTCGTCGATGTCACCCTGGTCGGCGACGACGAGCGGCTGGCGATGGCAGAACGGTCGTTTGTCGCCGACATTCGCGCCCTGGCCGGGCTGCGGCCCAAGCTCGCCCGGTATGCCCGGCATCTGGCCGAGACCCATGCGCGACAGGTGCACGTGATTTTGGCGCTGGCCAGTGCGGCAACGGCCGATGCCGACGCTGCGGCGATCTGGCGTAAGAACATCGAGGACCGGCGCCGGGGCATGGCGATGTTCGCCGCCGATCTGGCGGCCACGGGCGAGGTTCGGGTCAGTCTGGAGAGAGCTGCCGACGTGCTATGGCTCGCGCAGGACATCCGCAACTACGACTGGCTGGTACGCGAGCGCGGGTGGCCGGTCGAGCGGTTCGAGCGGTGGTTCGTAGACGGCGTCGCCGCCGTCCTGGGCACGCCGGACTGACCCGCCTTCCACACCGCGACCCGGCGGGTTCAAGCTGAATTCCGTGCCGATGTCGTCAGCCAGGTTCACCGATAGGGACTGGGCCAGACGCTCAGCGGCCGGCTCCGGAGGCGGCTCCCGCCACCGGCAGCTGTCGTTGCCGCCATTGCGAGGAACGGGCGATGTCCGCGGTCACGATCTGCGGGGCGGGCTCGCTCATGGCGCCGACGGTCCGGACGAGCACGCTGTCGGCCGGCTACTGGTGCCGTCAAGGCTTGAGGACGACCTTCTCGCAGTTGTCCTGCTTGTTCTTGAACATCTCGAAGCCCCGATCCGCTTCGTCGAGCGGCAGGGTGTGCGTGATGATCCGGGTCGGGTCGATCTCGCCGCGTTCGATGCGTTGCAGCAGCGGCTTCATGTAGCGCTGGACGTGGCATTGGCCGGTGCGCAGGGTCAGCGACCGGTTCATCCAGGCGCCGGCGGGGAACTTGTCCATCAGGCCGCCGTACACGCCGATCACCGAGACCACGCCGCCGCTGCGGCACGACAGGATCGCCTGGCGCAGCGCGTGCGGGCGTTCGGTCTCCGACCGTACGGCCTGCTTGACCCGGTCGTACGCGGCGATGTGCGCGCTGCCGTGGGTGGCTTCCATGCCGACGGCGTCGATGCACTTGTCCGGTCCGCGCCCCCCGGTCAGTTCGAGCAGCGTCGACCGGACGTCGACCTCGTCGAAGTTCACCGGTGTGTGGCCGGCCTGTTCGGCCATCCGCAGCCGGTACGGCTCCTTGTCGATGGCGATGACCTTCGCGGCGCCGAGCACCCGGGCGCTGTCCATGGCGAACTGACCGACGGGGCCGGCACCCCACACCGCCACCACGTCGGAGGGCTGGATGTCGCACATCTCGGCGCCCATGTAGCCGGTGGGCAGGATGTCGGACAGGAACAGCACCTGCTCGTCGCTCAGCTCCGACTCGATCTTCAGCGGGCCGACGTCGGCGAACGGCACTCGCGCGTACTGCGCCTGACCGCCCGCAAAACCGCCGGCCAGATGGGAGTAGCCGAAGATTCCGGCGACCGGGTGGCCGAACATCTTCTCCGCGATCCCGGCGTTGGGGTTGGTGTTCTCGCAGCAGGAGTACAACTCGGCGGCGCAGGCCGCGCAGGCGCCGCAGGCGATCGGAAACGGCACGACAACCCGGTCGCCGACCCGCAGCTTGTCCGCGGGCACCCCGGATCCGACCTCGATCACCTCGCCCATGAACTCGTGGCCCAGGACGTCGCCGTCCTGCATCGTGGGGACGTACCCGTCGACCAGGTGCAGGTCCGAGCCGCAGATCGCGGTCGAGGTGATCCGTACGATCGCGTCGCGCTTGTTCAGGATCTTCGGGTCCGGCACGTCGCGGACCTCGGCCTTGTTACGTCCGGCCCAGGTGTTCGCCCTCATGCGTCCGCTCCCTTCTCCAACTCGGCGTCCGACAGCGGTTGCGCCGGGCGCTGCGGGAACTCCTTGCGGGCCCGCTTGCCCCACGGAGCGCCGTCGGAGCGGACCACCTCACCGGTCTCCAGGACCTGCTTGAGCCGGCGCAAGTCGTCGTCGAGCTGCTGATGCGGTTCCTCGCCGAAGTACTTGGCGACCGCTTTGCCAACCGCGCCGCCCGGGATCTCGTACACGAGGACGACATGCACTTCGGTGCTCACCCCGTCCGGGGCGGGCACGAACTCGACCGTACCGGCGTTCGGCACGGCGGCATTTCCGGTCGAGCGCCACCCGAGCTTCTCGCCCGGCGTCTCTTCGGTGATCTCCGCGTCCCACTCGACGTCGGCGCCGAACGGGGCGGCGGCGGACCAGTGACTCGTACGGCCGCCGGTGGCGCGTACCTGCTCGAGGTGCGCCATGAACGTCGGAAGGTTCTCCAGATCACGCCAGAACGCGTACACCTCCGCCGCGGGTCTGCGGATGGTTGTCGCGGCCGTCAGTTCCATGGATCCTCCTTTCCGTGCTCTGCGTGGGCCCCGCACCGCCCGTGCACCGCGATCCGGGGCGCGTCTGATCCGAACCCGGCTACCCGCCACGATTCGCCTGAAACCGCCCGTCGGCGTTGCGGGGCTGGGCTCGACGGAGTCAAGTCGACTCATGGAGGCAAGCCAATCCGGGCACGACCAGCCGGGAACAGCTCAGTCCGGCGAGGAGGATCGATGAGGCTGACCACCTACCTGCGCCACCCTTGGACGACCGTGCTTGCCCGGTGGGGCCGGATCCCCGGAATCCGTACGGCCAAGGTGACGCTCGCCGCCGTGCTGGCCTACGTCGCCGCCGATCTGCTGAACACCACCGCGTCGCCGATCCTGGCCCCGCTGACCGCCATTCTGGTGGTGCAGCTGACCGTGTACCAGACGGTCGCCGAAGGACTGCAGCGCGTCCTGAGCGTGCTCGCCGGCGTCCTGGTCGCGGTCGGTCTCGCCGCCGTCGCCGGGCTGAGCTGGTGGAGCCTCGGCGTCGTGGTGGGCGTGAGCCTCGTACTCGGGCAGATCCTCCGCCTGGGCCCGCACACCCTGGAGGTGCCGATCAGCGCGATGCTCGTCCTTGCCGTCGGCGGCGCCGCGGCGCCACAGGCGGCGGCCGGCCGGGTCTACGAGACGCTCATCGGCGCGGCGATCGGCATCGCGGTGAATTTCGCGATCGTGCCTCCGGTCCACGTAGAATCCGCCGGATCGGCGGTCGCCGGCCTGGCCACCCGCCTCGGGGATTTCTTACGACCGCTGGCCACGCAACTGCGCGCCGGCTGGTCGCGTCAGGACGCGCAGGACTGGCTCACGGCGGCCCGCGGCCTGAGCGCATCGGTGCTGCAGGCCGACCACTCGCTGGTGCGGGCCGAGCAGAGCGCCGTGCTCAACCCGCGCGGCGCCGAGGTGCGGGTGGCGCAACCACGCTTGCGCACGGCCCTCACCGCTATCGAATACTGCACCATCGTCGTCCGCACTCTGTGCCGGGAGATTTTCGACCGTACGTTCTATCTGCCGCCGGAACTGGAGGCCGAGGCCTATTCCCCCGCCGCCCGCCTGGCTCTCGCCGATGTGCTGGACGTCGCCGCCGCGGCCTTGGACGGCGTGGCCACCGTCGCGGCGGGCGGTGAGCCGGTGGACGTCACCCGTGCCCGCGTGGCCGAGCTACTGAACGAGCTGAACCAGCGGCGTGAGGTGCTGGGCCGGCTGCTGCTGGTCGACCCGCACGCCGATGCCGCGGCCTGGCAGCAACACGGCGCGCTGCTCACCGCAGTGGACCGGCTGCGGGTCGAGATCGAGGCGGCGGTACGTCCAGCCGCCCAGCCGTGGCGCCCGCCGTCGCTGACAAAGGGGCCACGCCGCGCGGCGCGTCGCGTCGTCGGCGCCGCCGAGCAGACCCTGCCGCTGGTCTCCCGGCGTTCCCGGCAGGTGGTCCGGCGGATGATGAACGTCGCCGCGGAGGCCGCGACGGATGCGGCGGCGCACCTGGCCAATCCCGATCCCCGGGCTCCACGTTTCCCCCGCCACAGTGCGACGACGAGCCCTTCGGTCGAGCAGGCGGCCGCCGATGCCGCCGCGGCCGCCCTCCGGGCCGCCGCCGACTCGCTGGCCGAGGAGGACGCGGCGCAGCCCTTGCCGAGGCCGGGCAGCACCGAGCCGAAACCCGGGCAGAATCGACCCGGCTGACGGCGGCGGGATCTGCTCATAGCGAACGTCCACCGGCGTGTGCTGTCGCTGCTGATGCGGCGGCGGTGACCCGGTTGCGGCCCGCATGCTTCGACCGGTACAGCGCCTCGTCCGCCCGGGCGACGAGTTGCTCCGGGATCTCCCGGCCGTCCCACAGCGCGACACCGGCCGAGAAGCTCTGGCCGTTCGGCGTGACCGCCCGCATCCGGTCGAGGACGGCGATCGCCGTCTCCAGGGACTGCCCGACCAGCACTACCCCGAACTCCTCGCCGCCGTAGCGAGCCAGCAGATCCGCGGTACGCAGCTGGTCGCGCCAGGCGGCCGCGGCCTCCTTGAGCAGCCGGTCGCCGGCCGGGTGGCCGTGGGTGTCGTTGAACCGCTTGAAGTGGTCGATGTCGATCAGCGCGACGGCGACCGGCTCGCCGCTGCGGACCGACTTGGCCATCTCCCGGCTGAGCTCGAGGTCCCAGGCACGGCGATTCGGCACCCCGGTGAGCGCGTCGTTGTGGGCCAGCGCGCGCAGCTGGGCCGCCTGGTCCTGGACGCGCGAGATCAGGCCGGCCATCCGTGCGAGCACCAGAAGGAAGAGCACGACCGAGCTGATCGCGATCGCCGGCCAGTCGATGGTGGCCGGAGTGGTGAGACCCTGCACAGTCAGGACGAGGGGGGCCAGCAGTGAAGCGACCGCCAGCAACGTGAGGCGACCCGTGGTGAACCGTTCCGTCCGGTCCGGCGCGATCTCCGACAGCGCCCGCATCGACGGATGCAGGGCCGCGGCGCCGAACAGCACGTACATGCCGAGCCAGCCGACGTCGAGGATGCCGTCGCTGTAGGTGGTGAACAGGTTGACCACCGCGTAGCCGATGTCGCTGACCAGCTCGGCGACGAGCCCCGCGATCACCAGGCGGTAGCTGACGGTGCGAGCTCCCGGCGTGGTGCTCAACCGCACCACCATGATCAACAACAACAGGTCTCCCGCCGGGTACGCGAGCGAGGCCAGCCGCTCGAGCACGCTGAGGGACTCGTCGACGGCGATCGGCCGCATCAGGAACGACCAGCACAACAGCGACAGGCTGGTGGAGACGATGGCCGCGTCGAGCAGTCCGGCCCGGTCGCGGCCGGAGATACGACCCTTGATCAGCTGGAACGCCCCGATCGCCAGCATCGGATAAGCCGGCAGGTAGAGCCCGTCGGCCGGGGCCGGGAAGGTCTGCCAGTCCCAGACGAAGAACTGCACCTGATAGACGACGTCACCGGCCGCCCACAGGGCCAGCCCCGCGGCGAACCAATACCACGGTCCGGTCCGGCGGGGCCGGTTGCGGCGAACCCCGACCACGATGGCAACCGCCGAGGCGAACCCGATGACGTTGTAGAGCCCCCAAGCCCAGGGATTGTCCGACGGAAGAGCCAGATAGACGGCACCGAGAAAGCCACCGGACAGAAGCCACCACTGCCACAACGGCCGCCCACGAAGAAGCATCACGCCGCTGCCATCGACAGCCGAGACATCGGCTTGAGGCTACGTGCGCATGGTGTGGGTCACACGGCTCCCGGTAGAGCTCGCCGAACGCACCTGCACCAGGCTGTCTCGTCGCCGGCCGGGAGGACCGGTCGGGTTGATAAAAGAATCACTGGTCGGAGAGTAGCCGGGCAGTCACTATGGGTGACGTGATTCAAGAGCAACGACGCCACTCCCCAGCCTGGTGGGCACAGTTTCCTGACAAGTCCGAACGATTCGATGCCGCCTTCCTGACCGAAGGGCTCGGAGATCTGATCACCGCGAGGATCTCCTCGCCGCTGCTGCGCCGCGAGGCCGAGCTCGGACTGGAGATCATGGTCCGGCACTTGAAGAAGCCCACCAGTGACGAGCTCGCCGGACGCGCCCGCACAGGCGTCGAACGGCTTTCCGTCACGGTGGATCGACTGCAGGAGCGGTCCGGTGACGCCTTCGCACTGGCCGAAGCGCACGCCCTGGTCCACCTGCTGAACGGCCGGTTCGGCGAGGCAGCCTGCGCGGCCGAGGAATTCGCTCCGGCACAAGCCATCCTGCGGGTATTCATCGGGGCCCTGCGGATCGAACGGTTCGACACCGACATGGCGGTGAAGATGCTCGCCGTCGGACATGAACCCGCGGCCGCTCTGCGCTCCGGCATGATCGTCGGCAAGTACAGCTGGTGGCCGTCCTGGCTACTCAAGATCATAATTGAGCAGGCGATGGCCGGCGTTCTCGACGACGCCATCGTGGCCGCCCTGGACACCTGCGCGTACGCCGAGCTCAGCCCGGCTCAGGCCCGCATCGCACGTCGCCTGCTGGCCGGTGAGGCGGACCTGATCGACATCTCCGCGGCCCGCCTGGAGAGCCTCGGCGAGGCCGGCGCGGCGGAGAAACTCCGCCAGGGCGACCTGACCACGGTCGCCCTCGCGGCTCGCCTGGTCCTCACGTAGCACCCATGTGGTGTGTCCGACTCGCTCAAGCACTCGGGCCCAGGCGCCGACCAGGCGGGCACCGAGGCTCGGGTCAAGGCCTCAGCGGCGGAACGCCTCGGAGAATTCGACGCGGTGGCCGGCCGGGTCAGCATCGAGAACGCCGCCACGTACCTCGGAAAGCAATTACTCCGCTTCTCATCCAGTCCCGGACGCGATCTAAGCTGCGGGCGTGACCGACAGTGGAACCGGCGGTATGGGCTTGAGCGACGTGTTGATCCAGGTGGAGAAGGCGGCGCCGGTTGATGCCGTGGCGGCGGTGACCCGCCGGGTCGGGGCACACCTCGGCGCGCTGTGGGTGTCTTTCCTGGTCGCTGATATGAGTGGCCGGGCGCTGGTACGGCTGTCGTACGACCCGATCGGCGCGGTCTCCGAAGGACGTCAGCAGGACCGGGACGTGGCGATGATGCTGCCTTTCGACGGCGGGCCACAGGAGCAGGCCCTGCGGACACAGAACGTGCTGATCGAGGAGTCCGACGGCGTCTTCGTGGTGCGAGCGCCGGTGACGCAACGAGGCGAAACCATCGGGCTGCTGGAGGTGGCCCTGCCGACGGCGCCGCCGCAGGCAGCCGTGCATGCCGTGTCCCAGGCGGCGCACACTCTGGCGTTCGTCATCATCGCCAACCGCCGGCACACCGATCTGTTCGAATGGGGCCAGCGCACCACTCCGTTCACCCTTGCTGCCGAGATCCAACGACGGCTGCTGCCCCCGGCCTTCACCTGCGAAGCCGATTCCTTCACCCTGGCCGCCTGGCTGGAACCGGCCGCCAACATCGGCGGCGACACGTTCGACTACAGCCTGGCCCGCGATCTGCTGCATCTGAGCATCACCGACGCCGTCGGCCACGGCGTGCAGAGTGCGCTGACCGCGACCCTGTGCGTCGGTAGCCTGCGCAACACCCGCCGCCGCGGCGGAACCCTGCTCGACCAGGCCGAGGCCGCGAACGACGCCCTGCTCGACAACGCGCCGAACGGTTCCACCTTCGCCACCGGCCTGCTCGGCCGCCTCGATCTCAACACCGGAATCCTCGCCGTCGTCAACGCCGGACATCCCGTCCCGTTGCTGATCCGGGACGCGATCGCCCGGCCCGTGGCCTTACCCGCCAACCGGCCGTTCGGGGTGTTACGTCATCGGGCCTATCGGGAGTGCGAGATCGTGCTCCGGCCCGGTGACCGGTTGGTGCTGGTCACGGACGGCATGCTGGAACGCGGCGCGGCCGAGATCGATCTGCCGGCGCGGCTGCGGGACCTGAGTGGACTGCACGCCCGTGAAGTCGTACGCGTGCTCAGCGATCTCGTCCTCGAGGTGTCCGGCCCCGTCCTGCCCGATGACGCCTGTCTGCTGGTGCTCGACTGGCACGGCCGCCACGGCGACACCCGCGACACCGACGCCGGCGCCGACTCGCACCGCGCCAGCACACCGATCACCCAGTAGGCGTCCGCGCTTACGGCCATCGTTGGACGGCGAGGACGGTGATGTCGTCGGTCGGCAGCCCGGGCCCCACTTCGGACATGACGTCCGTGCACACCGTTTCCGGGTCTCCGGCGCGCACGTGGCTGGTAAGCGAAGCGATGCCGGTGTCGAGGGTCTGGCCACGGCGTTCGACCAGGCCATCGGTGTAGAGCAACAGCAGCGCACCGGGTGGCAGGTCTACGAGTATGGTGTTCCTGGATCACTCAGGCGCTGCCGCTGCTTCGGTGAGCGCCGCGAGCACGCAGGCGACGGCCGGCGGGTCGGGCGGGTTGCCGTACGTCGCGGCGTTGATCCGGCGGCGGCACCCGGGGATCTCGGTGGCGTGCACGTCCGGCCGATGATGGGCCCGGAGCGCGAGGCCGGGCTGGGTCGCCACGCCGATGCCGGCGGCGACGAGGGACTGCACGACGACGATGTCGTCGCTGTGCGCGGTGATCCGCGGAGTGAAGCCCTCGTGCCGGCACGCCGCGCGTAGCTCTGCCTCGCACCGGTCACACCCGCCGATCCAGGCGGAGGCACGGTGGTTCGTGAGCCGGTCGCCGGG
The DNA here is from genome assembly GCF_023717965.1 of Paractinoplanes hotanensis. Taxonomy (NCBI): domain Bacteria; kingdom Bacillati; phylum Actinomycetota; class Actinomycetes; order Micromonosporales; family Micromonosporaceae; genus Paractinoplanes; species Paractinoplanes hotanensis. Next base: position 126,574 of record NZ_JAMQOL010000013.1, read on the forward strand.
CTGCCGGCTGAGCAGGTTGAGGGAGTCGTCGCCGATGTGCAGCAGGCGGACGCCCTCCTCCTCGACGGGCGCGTCGGCGTATTCGAACACGAGCGCGACATCAACCTCGCCGTGCCGCAGCATCTGCAACGCCTCGACCGGGTGCCGCTCAGTCGGACTCAGCTCGATTCCCGGGTACGCCTCGGCGAGTGCGGCGGCAGCCGCCGGCACGATCGTGCTCAACGTCGACGCGTTGGCGGCCAGCCGGACGTGCCCCGCATGCAGGCCGACCTGCGCGGCGAGCTCGTTGGTCGCGGCGTCCACCCGGCCCACGATCTCGGCGGCCCGGTGGGCCAGCAGCCGCCCCTCCGGCGTCAGCCGGATCCCGCGGCCGACCCGCTGGATGAGCTTGGCGCCGGTAGCGGCCTCCAGCCGGGCCAGGTGGTGACTCACCGATGGCTGGGAGTAGTGCAGCTCCCGAGCGGCCTCGGTCACCGACCCGTGCCGGGCCACGGCGGCCAGCACCTTGAGGTGAACGAGGTTCAGCACTGATCGAAGATAGCAATGCGTTCAGTGCCGTTTTGGCATTGGACGTCGTGCCGCGACCGTCCGATGCTGACGCAATGACGACACGAACGAACAAGGTGACCTGTGATCTGACGATCTCGCTCGACGGTTACGCGGCCGGGCACAACCAGAGCGAAGAGCGCCCGTTCGGCGACGACGGCGGGGACGGCTGGGGCAGCGAGCTGCACGCGTGGTACGAGAACAAGGAAGAGAACAAGGCCGAGATCGCCCGGATGGCCGAGACCAAGGCGTTCATCATGGGCCGCAACATGTTCGGCCCCGTGCGCGGCGAGTGGGACCGGCCGTGGACCGGCTGGTGGGGCGACAATCCGCCGTACCACGGCCCGGTCTTCGTGCTCACCCACCACCCGCGCGACCCCCAGCCGATGGAAGGCGGCACCACGTTCCACTTCGTGACCGACGGCATCGAGTCGGCGTTCCGGCAGGCCCGCGCGGCGGTGGGCGATGACGGCGCCATTTCGATCCACGGGGGTGCGACCACCGTCAACCAATACCTCGCGGCCGGTCTGATCACCGAGATGCGACTGCATCACGTGCCGCTCACGCTCGGCGCCGGCACACGGTTGTTCGACGGCGTGCCGCCGATGAAGCTCGAACAGGTGTCGTCCCGGGCGGCGACCGGAGTGACGCATGCGACCTACCGCGTGTTGTCCTCAAGTTAGACGCGGAACTGGCCGACCAGCTTCTGCAGCCCGTTGCTGAGCCGGGACAGCTCCTGCGTCTCGTGCTGGATGTCGATGACGCCGTTGGTCGTGGTCTGCGCGCCCGACGAGATGGTGGCGATGTTCGCCGCGATGTCGGCCGAGCTCGTCGTCGAATGGCTGATGTGGCCGCTGATCTCCTCGGTGATGGCGGTCTGATCCCGGACGGCGGCGCTGATGGTGGACTGGAAGCCGGCCAGCCGACCGACTGTCTCGACGATCTCGCCGATCGCCTCGGCCGCCATCGTGGTGTCGTGCTGAATGACCCGCACCTTCGCGGTGATGTCGCCGGTGGCGGCCTCGGCCTGCTGGGCCAGCTCCTTCACCTCACCAGCCACCACCGCGAACCCTTTACCGGACTCGCCGACCCGGGAGGCCTCGATGGTGGCGTTGAGAGCGAGCAGGTTGGTCTGCTCGGCGATCGCGCTGATGGCCTTGACGACGTCGCCGATCTGCTGGCTCGAGGTGGTCAACCGGCCGATCACCTCCTGGGTCGCCCGGGCCGCCAGCATGCTCTGCTCGCAGACGCGGCCCGCCTCACCGGCGGTGCCCATGATGGTCTGCAGCGACCCGCCCATCGAGGAGGTGTTGGCCGCGACCGTACGGACATCGGCCGCGACCTCGTCCGCGGCCAGCACGACCTCGCCGGACTGCCGGGATGTCGCCTTGGCGTCCACCATGATCTGAATCGCGGTGGTGGTGAGCTGCTCGCTGGCGTGCGCGACCGTGGTGGCCGAGTCACGGATCTCCCGTACGGTCGCGGCGATCTTGTCGACGAACACGTTGAACGACCGGCTGACGTCGGTGAACTGGTCGTGCCCGGTGGTCTCCAGCCGCCGCGTCAGGTCGCCCTCGCCCTCGGCGATGTCCGCGAGGCGGTCCTGCAGCGCGCTCAGCGGCCGGATGATCGACAGGGCCAGCAGGATCGCGAGCACCACCGAGATGATCAGCGTCAGGCTGCCTACCAGGGTGGCGACGCGACTGGTCCGGCTGGCCGTGTCCTCCGCCCGCTGGTGCGCCACGGCCTCCTGCTGCCGTGCGGCGGCGAGCAACCCGTCGACGCCGCCGGCGATCACGGCGTACAGGTCGAGCCCGGGACCGGCCACCATGTCGTTGGCCTGGTCGATCCGCGCGGGAAGGCCCGTCCGGTAGCCGGCGATCACCTTGTCGTCCAGCTCCTGGAACTCCTGGAACGCGGTCCGGATCGTCGCGATGTCCGCCCGCTCGGCGGCGGTCACCGACACCGCCGCCGTGTCGTCCAGCTCCTTGATGAAGCTGTCCATCGCGGCGAGGAAGGCGGCCCGTTCGGGCGCCGTGTCGGCAGTGGCGTCCGGTGCCCCGCGGACGATGTTGAAGGCGTAGCCGGCCTGCCACCCGCTCACGTCGGTGACGCGAAACTTGAGTTGCTGGGCGGCGTCGACCCGAGCCTGTGACTGGGCCAGCGCCGCGGCCGTGGCGCGGGTGCTGGTCGACGACCACCCGGCGGCGACCCACATGGCAACCACGCACAGGGCCAGGAGGAGGAAACCCGCGACCAGGCGCGTGGTCACGCGCAATCGCCGAAGTAGTCTCACGTCGATCCTCCGCACCGATCGTATCCAGGCGCGCCGCGGCAGGACCGGCAAACAGCGAACCGCCCAGTTATTCCTGGAGGTGGACCGACTCGGTGGTCCGGCCGGGGCGAATGGCGAACGGGATTCCGGAAACCGTGTAGTCGCCGAAGAATCCTCGCACCACGACCGTGCCGTCGGGGCCGGTTCGCATCTCGGTCGGTGGCAGCCACCACTCCCCCTTGATGAGGCGCTCCAGCGCGTCGTACGACGGCTTGCGGGTGCCGTCCGCGCGGACCAGCCCGACCGGGGCCCCCAGCCAGGCGCCGTCGTCGGTCAGACCCCAGTAGTTGATCGACGCTACGGCGGGGTGTGCCATCAGCGACCGGTAGTGCCGCACGATCTCGTCGGCTTGGCGGGCCTCACCCTCGGGAGTCGTCGGCCAATCCGGGATCTGGTAGTCGTTGAGGTCCTCGATCTCGGGTGGCATGAGGTGCCCGGAGACCAGGGTGCTCTCGGTCAGGTGCAACGGCAGGCCGTAGCGGGCGAACCGGTCGAGCATCCCCCGCATGTGCTCCTCGCCGCGGTACCCCTTGTGCATGTGGGTCTGCAGTCCGATCGCGTCGATCCGGATCCCGGCCTCGAGCACCCCCTCGATCAGGCATTCGTACGCCGAACTGAGGTCGAAGTCGTTGAGCACCAAACTGACCGCGGGATTGGCCGCGCGGGCTTCCTCGAACGCCATCCGCACCATGGCGATGCGGCCCCGGGCCCGGGCGAGCCGGGTGATCGCGTTGTCCCCGTTCGCGAACACCGGCATGATCACGGCCTCGTTGATCGCGTCCCAGAGGTCGATCACACCGGCGAATCCGCCGGCGAGGTCGCGGATCCGGTTGCGCTGCAACCGTTCGACCTCGTCGATGTCGAGATCGAGCAGCCACGCGGGCTGCACCGTGTGCCAGACGAGCGGATGGCCCTTGACGGTGACGCCACGGCCGGCGAGCCAGTGGGCGGTCCTGGTCAGGCGTTCGACGTCGGTCGTACCCGGACTCGGTTCGTACGGCCCCCAGTAGAACGGCAGGGTCGCAGTGTTGAACAGGTTGAGCCACAGGTCGCCCAGCCGGTCCAGGTCGAGCTCCGTCGCGCCGCCGAAGACGGGACCGGCTGCCTCGGGCGGTGGGCCGCCGACGAGCCGGACGAAGTCGAAGCCGATGTTGCCGAACGGGAACGCGTGCCGTTGCTGGGACACGGTGACGACCCGGTCGGCGAGCGGCCGCCTGTCCGCTCCCAGCACGGTGACGGTGACCTCGCCCCTGCGGTGCCGCAGGCTGTCGTCATCCACTGTGGTGCTCCTCCGAGACGGTGACGTGGCAGTGCCGGTCACGTGTGTGGTCGAGTACGAGGGTCGGTCCGGTCAGGGTGCGGTATGCGGTGAGACGGATGTCCACACTCGACGCGCCGAGCGGTGATCCTGCCGCCGGCCGCGTTGCAGGTGCCGTTCGCGATCTTGCTCACCCGCATCGCGGCCTGTCGGCCGGCGCCATCAAATGATCTACGAAGGGTGACCACCGTGCCACCTATTCAGGTAAGACTGGTACGCCGGAAGATCTGAGCACCGAGGAGAAGCACCATGTTGCACCAGGACTCCGCTCGTCTGAGCGTGCTGTACCTCGGCGGAACCGGAACGATCAGCGCATCCTGCGTACGCCTGTCGGTCGAGACCGGCATGCGGGTCACAGTGGTCAATCGCGGCCGCAACGCTCAGGACCGCGGCCTGCCCGACGAGGTCGAGACGCTGATCGCCGACGTCGCCGACGATGCCGCGCTGGCCGCCGCGATCGGCGATCGCACCTTCGACGCCGTGGTCAATTTCCTGTCTTACCACCCCGACGACGCGCGCCGGATGGTAGCCCTCTTCGCCCACCGGGCCAAGCAGTACATACACATCAGCTCCGGCTCGATCTACGCGAAGCCGGTACGGCAGACACCGATCACCGAGTCGACGCCGACTGCCCCCAACCCCCACCTCGAGTACGCCACCGCCAAGTGGCGCACCGAGCAGGTGCTGCAGGACGCGCACGTGACGCAGGGCTTTCCGCTCACCGTGGTCCGGCCGTCACACACCTACGACGACGCCAACCCGCCGCTGCCGGGCGGCTGGACGACGGTCGACCGGATAGCGCGCGGTGAGGAGATCCCGGTGCACGGCGACGGCACCTCGCTGTGGACCCTCACGCACGCCGAGGACTTCGCGCAGGGCCTGGTCGGCCTGCTCGGCAACCCCCGCGCGATCGGCGAGACGTTCAACATCACCGGCTCCGACGTCTACACCTGGGACCAGATCTACACGATCGTCGCCGAGGCGCTGGGCGTGGCGCCCCGGCTGGTCCACGTCGCCTCCGAGATGTACCCGCTGGTGGCCCCCGGGTGGTTCTGGTCCGGCGAGATGGTCGGCGACATCGGGCACAGCGCGGTGTTCGACACCACGAAGATCCGTACCTTCGTGCCCGGCTTCCTCCCCCGGCTGACCTTCCACCGCGCGGCGTCCCGGATGGTCGAGTGGCGAAGGGACCACCCCGGCACCACGAAGCCCGACGCCGGCACCGAGGCGGTACTCGCCCGGATCGTCGACGCCTACCACGCCGCCCGGGAGATCTTCGTCGCTCGGGGGGTCGTATGACCGTCCGGCCCCTCGGCGCCACCGGGCTCACCGTGACCGCGCTCTGCGTGGGCACGAGCCCGCTGGCGAACATGCCGCAGCTCTACGGGTACGAGGTGAGCGAGGAACGCGCGGTCGCCACGATCGAGGCGGTGCTGGACAACCCGGCCGTCAACTTCCTCGACACCTCCAACGGGTACGGCGAGGACGGTTCGGCCGAGCGGCGCGTCGGGACCGCCCTGCGCGGTCGCGGCGGGCTGCCCGCCGGCGTCGTGCTGGCCACCAAGGTCGACCCGGATCCGCGGACCGGCGAGTTCTCCGGCCGGCGGGTCCGGGCGTCGCTCGAGGAGAGCCTGCAACGTCTCGGCCTCGACCGGATCCAGCTGCTGCACCTGCACGACCCCGAACGGATCAGTTTCGCCGAGGCCACCGCGGCCGACGGGCCGGTCGAAGCGCTCGCCGACCTGAAACGACAGGGACTCGTGGCGCATCTCGGCGTGGCCGGCGGCCCGGTCGCCCTGATGCAGCAGTACCTGGACACCGGCGTGTTCGAGGTGGTGCTCACGCACAACCGGTACACGTTGCTCGACCGGTCGGCCGAGCCGCTGTTCCGGGCAGCGCACGACAGCGGCATCGGCGTCCTCAATGCGGCGCCGTACGGCGGGGGAATGCTCGCCAAGGGGCCGGCCGCACAGACGAAATACGCCTACGGCGAGCGCGAGGACGCGATCGCCGCCGCGGCCGCCGCGATGGCCGCGGCAGCGGCCAGGTTCGGGATACCGCTGGCCGCGGCCGCGTTGCAATTCTCGCTGCGCGCGCCGTTCATCGGCTCAACGGTCGTCGGAGTCTCGTCACCGGAGCGGGTACAGCAGACACTCGACCTCGCCGGCACGCCGATCCCCGACGAGCTCTGGGCCGAACTGGAGACGCTCGTCCCCGCCCCGGACCGGTGGCTCGATCCGCCATCATACTGACTCGATCCGCCATCACACTGAGAGGAACTCGCTTCATGCAGGCGAGCCGGAGCTGGTCGCCGTTCGTCCGGTGCAGCACCAACAGTCACCTTGGACGCCCGCGGTGAGGTCCGGCTGAGCGTGCCACGACGAGCTGCAGCGGGCCAAGCGACGCGCCTCTTTGATACCCCTGGGGGGTAGAGGTATAGTCCTTGTGCGCGGCGCTGAAGCGCACCACGGCACGACAGACGAGGAGACCGCCCGCCATGGCGACCGAGAGCTACACCGTGACCGGCATGACCTGCGCGCACTGCGTCAACTCGGTCAGCACCGAGATCAGGCGGATCCCGGGCGTCACCGACGTACAGGTCGACCTGAGCTCGGGCTCGGTTACCGTGACCAGCGACCAGCCCGTCGACGGGAACGCCATCGCCGGCGCCGTCGACGAGGCCGGCTACGAGCTGGCGAGGTAACCGTGAACACTCCAGCGCGACTGGGCGCCTTCGGCCTGGGACTGGCGGTCGTCTTCACCGCCGCCCTGGGCCTTGGCCGCGCCGTCGGCCCGGAACCGGCGCCCGCCGCCACCCACGCCCAACACAGCGACACCGACGGCGAGGCCCCGAACCAGCAGACACTGCCCGCCGGACTGCAGGTCAGCGAGGACGGCTACCGGCTGCTACCGCTGACGGAGCGGCTGTCCACCGGCAGCCCGCGAACGTTCCAGTTCAAGGTGCTCGGGCCCGGGAACACACCGGTGACCGCCTACACCACCAGCCATGACAAGGATCTGCACCTCATCGTGGTGCGCCGCGACCTGTCCGGTTTCCAGCACCTTCATCCGAGCCTGTCGGCCGACGGCACCTGGTCGGTCCCGCTCGCCGTGGCGGCTCCCGGTCAGTACCGCGTCTTCGCCGACTTCCAGCCGGCCGGACGCCCGGACGGGCTCACCCTGGGAGCGGACGTACCCGCACCGGGCGACTACCAGCCCCGGCCACTACCGCCCGCCGGAAACACCTCGACGGTGGACGGCTACACCGTCACCCTGACCGGCGCGCTACAGCCCGGCGCCTCATCCCGACTGACCCTGTCGGTGAGCAAGGACGGCAAGCCCGTCACCGATCTGCAGCCCTATCTCGGCGCCTACGGGCACCTCGTCGCGCTGCGCGAGGGCGACCTGGCCTACCTGCACGTGCACCCCGACGGAATCCCGGGTGACGGGCGTACCCCGGCCGGGCCCGGCATCACGTTCCACGCTGACGTGCCCTCGGCCGGCGCCTACCGGCTGTACCTGGACTTCCAGCACGCCGGCAAGGTACGCACCGCCGAGTTCACCGCGGTCGCCGGTCCGGCCGTACCGGACACCGACGTCACGTCCCCACCGACACCCGCACCGGCGCCCAGCTCGTCCGAGCACGGCGCCGACGGCCACACCCACGAGTAAGGAGGAGCGTCCATGGCGACAGCCCGGCCGCTGCAGCAGGCGCCGAACCGGATCGAATTGTCGATCGGCGGCATGACCTGCGCCTCCTGCGCCTCGCGGATCGAGAAGAAGCTCAACCGGATGGACGGCGTCACCGCCACGGTCAACTACGCCACCGAGAAGGCCTCGGTCGCGTACGCCGGCGACGTCACGCCCGACGACCTGGTCGCCACGGTCGAGAAGACCGGCTACACCGCCGTCCTGCCACCACCGCCCGCGGCCGCCGACGCGCCCGCCGAGGAATCCGAGCCTGCCGACGGGCTGCGCGCCCTGCGAACCCGGCTGTTCACCGCGATCGCGCTCAGCGTCCCCGTCATCGTTCTCGCGATGGTTCCCGCCTGGCAGTTCACCTACTGGCAATGGCTGTCGCTCACGCTGGCCGCGCCGGTCGTCGTCTACGGCGGCCTCCCCTTCCACAAGGCGGCCTGGACCAACCTGCGGCACGGCGCCGCCACCATGGACACCCTGGTGTCGCTGGGTACCCTGGCGGCGTTCGGCTGGTCGCTGTGGGCCCTGTTCTTCGGCACGGCCGGGAGGCCGGGCATGACGCACCCGTTCACCTTCGACATCTCCCGTACCGACGGCTCCGGCGCCATCTACCTGGAGGCGGCGGCCGGTGTGACCGCGTTCATACTGGCCGGACGCTACTTCGAGGCCCGCTCCAAGCGCCGCGCCGGCGCCGCCCTGCGCGCCCTGCTCGAGCTCGGCGCCAAGGACGTCACCGTGCTGCGCGACGACGCCGAACAGCGCATCCCGGTCGCCGATCTAGCGGTCGACGACCGGTTCGTGGTCCGGCCGGGCGAGAAGATCGCCACCGACGGCGTCGTCGAGGACGGCGCGTCCGCTGTCGACGCCGGCATGCTCACCGGCGAATCCGTGCCGGTCGAGGTCGGCCCCGGCGACACCGTGGCCGGCGCGACCGTCAACGTCGGCGGGCGGCTGGTCGTGCGGGCCACCCGGATCGGCGCCGACACGCAGCTCGCGCAGATGGCGACGCTGGTCGAGCAGGCACAGACCGGCAAGGCCGCCGCCCAGCGTCTCGCCGACCGGATCTCCGGCGTCTTCGTGCCGATCGTCCTCGGCCTCGCCGTCGCCACACTGGGCTGGTGGGTGGGCACCGGCAGCGGTTGGACGGCCGCGTTCACCGCCGCCGTGGCCGTGCTCATCATCGCCTGCCCGTGTGCGCTCGGCCTGGCCACGCCGACCGCGCTGCTGGTCGGCACGGGTCGTGGCGCCCAGCTCGGCATCCTCATCAAGGGACCCGAGGTGCTCGAGTCCACCCGTACGGTCGACACCATCGTGCTCGACAAGACCGGCACCGTCACCACCGGCCGGATGACCCTGATCGACGCGACCCCGGCCGCCGAGCAGGACCGCGAGGAGCTGCTGCGACTGGCGGCCGCCGTCGAGGCCGCCTCGGAGCACCCGATCGCGCAGGCCATCGCCCGCGCCGGCGCCGAGAAGTCGCCGCTGCCGCCGGTCAGCGGCTTCGCCAACCTGGAAGGCCTGGGCGTCACCGGCACCGTCGGCGGCCACACGGTACTGGTCGGCAGGCCACAACTGCTCCGCGAGCGCGGGTACGCCGTACCCGCCGAGGTCGAGCAGGCCGTGATCACCGCGCAGCAGGCCGGGCGAACCGCTGTCGTCGCCGGCTGGGACGGCACGGCACGCGGCGTCCTCGCCGTGGCCGACGCGGTCAAGCCCACCAGCCGCGAGGCGGTGACCGGCCTCCGTCGGCTCGGCCTCACTCCGATCATGCTCACCGGCGACAACGAGACCGTCGCCCGGGCGGTGGCCGCCGAGGCCGGCATCGACGAGGTGATCGCCGAGGTGCTGCCCGCCGACAAGGTCGACGTGGTCAAGCGGCTGCAGGCCGAGGGCAAGGTCGTCGCCGCCGCCGGGGACGGCGTCAACGACGCCGCCATGCTGGCTCAGGCCGACCTCGGGCTGGCCATGGGCACCGGCACCGACGCCGCCATCGAGGCGTCCGACCTCACTCTGGTCCGCGGGGATCTGCTCGCCGCGGTCGACGCGATCCGGCTGTCCCGGCGCACGCTGCGGATCATCAAGAGCAATCTCTTCTGGGCCTTCGCCTACAACGTCGCCGCGCTGCCGCTGGCCGCGGCCGGTCTGCTCAACCCGATGATCGCCGGCGCGGCGATGGCGTTCTCCTCGGTCTTCGTCGTCGGCAACAGCCTCCGACTGCGCCGCTTCACCGGCACGACGGCCCGGCCTTCGTCCCGGGCGACGCGGTAGCCACCGACCCGTGCCGGCCCGCCGACCTGCCGGCGGCGGATGCTGTGCTGACAGCATCGGCCCTCGGCCGGCCTGATCCCGCGACCTGCCGGCACGGGCCGATCAGACGGCGCTCACCCCGCGGAACCCGAGGGTCCGTGCGACTGCCGAGTCGGGACGGCGGTGGCGGCGACCATGCCGGCGCTGTCGATGGCTGAGGCGATCGTGCGGGCGATTGCTTCGGCCGCGGCTTCGGCTCCCCCGCTTTCCTGCTCGATCTTCATGGCGCGGGCGATCACGGAGGCGGTCCAGGGGATCCCGGGGCCGAACTGCGGAAGCGTCCCGCTTCCCGACAGCAGAGCCGCGAGGGCGGCCAGTCGCGGTTGCGATTCCACACCGTCGACAAGCACGGACCGTACGCCGGAAAGCAGCCCGTCCCGGCGTCCGGTTCCGCCGTCCTCCAGAACCTCCACCGGGACCAGCCCGAGCACTGTGCGGCTGGAGCGGCGGATGTCCCCGCGTTCGACGAGCCGGTCGAGCAGCGCGCCGCGCAAGGCCGGCCCGATCGCGGCGACAGCAGCCTGGAGCCCCTTGGGCCCGGCCGCGAGGTAATCCCAGGCCGACCGCAGAATGTCGTCCGCCGGCGGACGATGCGCGACGGCTTCCACCCTGGTCGACCCGCCCCCGCCAGGCAGGATTCGCACCTGCTGGCCGAGCCCGAGATCAGCGAGCACCGCCCCCGCAAGGACGTCGGAAAGTGTGCTCTCACCGACGACGACTCCCATGTCCCGCGCCGGCGATTCCGGCTGGAACAGAAGCAGCAGGAGATCTTCAGCCAGGATCGCCGGCCCGAGCGCGGGTTCGTGGGTTCGCTCAGCCACCGTGCCCCCTCTCACATCGACGCGGTGGGCCGCTCAAGGGTGGGATCTACGTTCCGGCTATTGAAGACCGTGTTCCCGGCACAGAGTCAAGTAGGTCGGCCGCTGAGATCGCCTCGCTGCGGTCAGCGATCACTCCGGTCCGCGGGAGCACGGCCGAACTTGACCGTGTGGTGGGCACAGGATGTCGACTGCGGGTCGAACACTTGACTGCGAAGCGAGAAGGAGCCGACGTGGCCTGGAGCACCCGAGAGCTCGCGGAACTCGCCGGCACCACGGTGAACACCATCCGGCACTACCACCGGCTCGGCCTGCTCGAGGAGCCGGAGCGCCGGCAGAACGGATACAAGCAGTACGGCGCACGGGATCTCGTCAATCTTCTCCGCATCCGGCGACTCGTGGAGGTGGGCGTCTCGCTGTCCCGGATCGGCGTGGTCGGCTCAGGCGGGGCCCTCGCCCCGGAGGTGCTGCGCGAAGTCGATGCCGGCCTGGCGGCACAGGCCGAGCGCCTGCGCAGAGCCCGCTCCGAAATCGCGGCCATTCTGCGCGACGGCGTGCCGGCCGACGCGGATGGCCCCCAGGTCACCGACGCCTCGGGCGGCACCGCGCTCTGAGCCCGCCCGCCCGGAGGTCAATCGGTGCCGGCGTCGTCCTCGTCCGGCTCGGCCAAGCGCCGTTGCTCTTGCGCGAGGAGGCTGGCCCGGGTGAGCACGTCGATCTGTGCGGTGTTGTAGAGCGAGACCACGGCGTCGGTGAAGGTCTGCATGCTGACGTTCTTGCTCTTGGACAGGCGACCAGCCGGATCGTTCAGCCACGGGTAGTCGTTGAGGTTCTGGGCGATGATCGGCGCGAGCCGCTCGGCCACGTCCTGCCGGGTGGCCTCGTCCGCGTCCGGCGGCAGGGCGTCCAGTTCCGCGTTGACCGGGTCGGTGTCGTTCTCCGCCATGCGCTTCAGGTCTTTCATGGCGTCTTCGTCGTACAGCCGGGTGTAGACGTGGATGAGCGAGGTGTCGGCCTCGGACAGGCGCGACGCGACCGACTCGAAACCCGCCGGGGTGTCGGCCGGTGCGCCGTCGCGCAACAGGACGGCGATGTCGGCCCGGGCCGCGTGCAGGCGTTCCATCTCGGCGGCGAGCTGGGCGTCGACCTGGCGCAACACTTCCGGCGGGACATCGCCGTTCGACCTGGCCACACCGATCTCGGACAGCGGCACCCCGAGCTCCACCAGACGCCGGATACGCAGGAGGCAGACCAGATGCGGTACGCCGTACTGCTTGTATCCGTTGTGCCGGCGCTCCGGCTCCTCGAGCAGACCGACCCGGTGGTAGTGCCGGATCGTGTTGACTGTGGTGCCGGCCAGCTCGGCGAGCTCCTGGGTGCTCCAGGCCACGTCAGCCCCTTTCCGGATCACACCAGGCACGTGCCGGGCGGTCCTTACCGGGGAAGCTAGCACATCAATTCCGGTGGGTACGAAGGCCGAAACGGGTTCACAACCTGGCTCCTCGCTGGTGGGGTCCGGGAGCAGACAGTCCCTACCAGGCTCGTTCGGCTGCCGTGACCTCGTTGTCGGCGATCGCGGTGAGGAGATCGGCGTGATCCGCATGGGTTTGCCCGGCGTAGTCGCGGGCGTAGCGCAAAATGCCGGCCCGGAAGGCGTTGCCCTTGCCGAGGTAGCCGGCGATGGCTGCGGGTTCGCCGCTGCGGGCATGCGATTTCGCCAACGCGTGACCGCAGGCGGCGGCGAACTGGGGCAGATATCCCGCGATCTGCCGGCCGCTGGGAATGATCTTCATGTCGCGGTATTGGCGTACGTAGTAGTCGTAGCCGTCGACGCGCATGTGGCCGAGGAAGATGTCGCTGGCCGACTGCATGAGTCGCTGGCCGACGATGACGCGTTCGCCGTGGTTCACGAACTCGCTGGGGCCCAGGAACTCCTCGTACACCGATGCCGTCGCCTGCTTGGCCTGCGAGAAGACCGGCTGCCGGCCGCTGTCGCCTTCCAGCAGGTGCAGCCAGACACGCATGCCGACGCTGCCTACGCCGACGATCTGCCGTACGGAGTCGACTCGCTTGAATCGATGGACGAGCCGGCGCAGGTGGGGTGAGACCGAGGCCAGGTAGGTGTCGTAGACCTGCTCGTAGGCTCGGACCCGCTGCTCGAGGCTCAATCCTTCGTCGATGCGTTTCATCGGGTCCAGGGAAATGTGGCGCCGCCCACCCTCTTCGGAAACGAGTTGCCGTGCCACCCCGTGATGCGTCCGCTTTCTCGACTGCTTCTCGATCGCACGGAAGGCGGCCTCGGCGAATTCCGAAGTCAGACCTCGCAACGGCACGTCCGAGGTGATCCGGTCGTACCAGACATCCAGCTCGCCCATCTCGGCGTACCTTCGCATCGCCGTGCGATACGTATCCACCGCGGCAGTGGCAGCCTCCTCGGCGCATGTGCCGCCGAGCTGCTCCGAGTCCGCGAGCACATAGATGCTCGTCGCAAGGCGCTTGAGGTCCCACTCGAACGGCCCCGGCAGGGTTTCGTCGAAATCGCGGGCGTCGAAGAGCAGCTGTCGCTCCGGCGAGGCCCAGAGCCCGAAATTGAGAATGTGCGCGTCGCCGCACATCTGAACCGTCAAACCCGAGTGCGGCGCCGCCGCGAGATCAGCGGCCATCACGGCGGCCGCGCCGCGCAGGTAGGTCCACGGCGAGGACGCCATCCGGGCATACCGCAACGGCAGAAGCGCGGGATCGCGTACGGCTTCCTGCGCCCGCAGCCGCTCGAGAGCACTCAGGTGACGGACGCTGGGATCCCACAGCGTCGCGGCTCGTCGCGGGGCACGCTTACGCGCACGGCGCCCGTCGCGGTAGTCGGCGGTCATGGTCTCTGCTGCACGAACACGTACGACTGATGCGCTCGTCATGCGTCAGCCTTTCCTGGGTCTGTTGCGCGAAGGTCCGCAGGAGCGGTGGGCCCGATTCAGCGGGGCTCGGCCGGACAGGCGACGTCGTGTCGCGGACGGTGCCCGGTGGTCAGGAAGGTGGTCACCGTGTTGTTGGCGCACATGTTCCTGGCGAACAACAGGTAAGCGCCGTGGCCACCCTGATCGGCCGTGACCATCCGCGCCCGGGCGCCGAAGGCGTTCCTGAGCTCGCGGGCGCCGACCAGCGGGGTCCCGGGGTCGCGAAGGTTCTGGACCATAAGCACGTTCGACGGCCCTCGGCCACCGATGCGCACCGGCCGCTCGATCGGGGACGGCCAGAACGCGCACGGACCGATATTGGCCGCGGCGGCACCGATCAACGGGTACTTGACCCGGTTGACCTCGACGGCTCGCTGGTAATCGCGCACGGAACTCGGCCACTTCGAGTCGGCGCAGATGACATGTAGGCGGCTGGAGATGACGTTGTCGACATTCGCCGGTGGCGGCTCGGGAGGCATCGGCTGGTTCGTGTCGAGCGCCTTCCACATCGCGGCCAGGGTGGGCATGCTCGCGTCGCTGTAGAGGTGGTCGAATGTGATCCCCCGGAACAACGAACCGTCCAAGCCCCGCATCGGTGACTTCTCCAGCCGCGCGGCGAGGTCGAAGAACTTCGCGCGCACCTGCTTCGGGGTCGTGCCCAGCCCGTACTGGGGATTGGCGGCGGCGAACTTCGCGAAGTCCGGGAACCGGTCCTCCAGGCCGGGACCGAACCTCCGCATGGCGGTGACGTCGTAACCACCGGGGCCGAGGTTGCTGTCGAGCACGAACCGGTCACTGCGCTTCGGGAACATCGTCGTGTAGACCGCACCGAGGTAGGTACCGTACGACGTGCCGAGGTAAGAGATCTTCGGCTCGCCCAGCGCTTCGCGGATGCGGTCCATGTCCCTTGCGGTGTTCGCGGTGGTGATGTGGGGCAGCAGCGCGGCCGTCTCCGATGTTGCACACTGCCGGGCGATCGCCTTCGCGATCTTGGCGTCCTTCCGTACGCCGGCCGCGTCAGCCGGGTACCAGAGGTTGCGCCGCGCTATCTGCTCCGGTGTCAGGTCACAGGACACCGGCGAGCTGTGGCCCACACCACGGGGGTCGAATCCGATCACGTCGTACTGGTCCTGGACGCTGCGCGGCAGTGGCTGCGGCGACAGATCGCCGGCGAGCAGGCCCGGGTAGATCAGTCCCCCGGCGCCGGGACCGCCCGGGTTGGTCACCAGCACTCCCCGGCGCTGCGACGGGTCCTTGCTCGGCAGGCGGGAGACCGCCACGTCGAGCTGCCGCCCCTGCGGCTTCCGATAGTCCAGGGGAACCTGGACCGTCGTGCATTCCAGTCCGGGCAGCGCGCTGTCGGCGGGGCACGGACCCCACTTCAACCCGCTGTGCGCCGTCGCTCGGGAAGCTCCCAGGACCGACACCACCGACATCGCCGCAACCGCGGAAACGAGCATGACTGACAAGGTTCTTCGCATCTGACTCCCCCACAAAAAGGTCTGTGGGATCCAGTGGAAGCCCTGTTCTCACAACATGGTCAAGGGTGTCCAGACGGTCGACGGGGAACGTGATCTGGAAGGGCTGATGCGCTCCCTGACGCGATGAGGTCGCAGAGCGATGTTCGTCGCGTCCCCTGGACCCCCATCCAGGGGACGCGACCGCGGTGGTGCCCCCCCCCCCCGGGGGGGGGGGGGGGGGGGGGGCGCCGGCCGGCCCCCCCCCGGGGGGGGGGGGGGCCCCCGCCCGGGGGGGGGGGGGCCCCACCCCCCCCGGGGGGGCCCCCC
>NZ_JAMQOL010000130.1:0-1147 GCF_023717965.1 Paractinoplanes hotanensis
TGCCGGCGAGCACATAGTACGTGTGGGTGGTGTCGACGGTGAGGTCGCGCATCACCTTGGCGCCGGTGAAGTTGTGTACGGCGGTGACGTACTGGATTTGGCCGTCGGGGCCGACCAGCGTGGACGTGCCAGGTGTCAGTTCCGCGGCATCGACCCAGTCGCCGGTGGTGGCGTCCCAGAACGGGTGGTGAGCAGTCGTCTCCAGCGTCGACTCAGTCGGGCCGCGCGTACTCCGGCCGCCCTTGCCCTCACCCTCCGTCCGGGTCACTCGGTCCGCCGCCGGTGCGGTCGACACCGTGACATCCGTGAGTTCGGTGTCCCGGTTGGCGTGCAGCAACGTCACCGACTGATCGCTGTGCTCACCCGTCTTCGGGTTCGTAGTCGCAACCTCATCGCCGACATTGACCTCATCGATCGGGCGCGTAGTGCCGTCCGCCATCAACACCCGAGTCGAAGGCTCGAAGCTGTGCTTGCACGCCGGCTGGGGACTGTTGTCGTCCAGCTTGACGAAGTTGCGCTGCTCCGGAGCCTGCCTTTCCGCGGCAGGCTGCTCCCGCTCCGGACGATCCGGCTTCGCCGACTTCTGGTCCGGCTTCTCGACCTTCTTCGGCTTCGTCTTCGGCTTCGGCGGCTTCGCGGGCTGGGCTGGCTTCGGCTTCGGGCGTGGCTTTGCCTTGGGCTTCGGCTTCTTCTTCGCCGGCGGTTTGATCTTCTTCTTCGGCGGTTTCGGCTTCTTCGGCACCTTCTGCATCAAGTCGCTCAGGTGCTTCCGGGCCTGGTTCATCAGCATCGCCGCACGGTTCATCATCGTGCGCGCACCGTCGATGATGCGCCGCCACATCCGATAACCACTCAAGGCTCGGTCCACGGCCCGATACAACGACTTGGCCATCTTGAACGCCTTGATCGGCCCCAGGAAGTTCGACGCCAGGTCCACACAGTCCCAAGCGCTGCCCTCCAAGCAGCCCATCAACGAGTTGTAACCGATCATGTCGAGCAACATGCCGACACCGACCTGCAACAGAATGTCGAACAACGACGTCTGCGACTCACGCTCAGCCCGCTGGTAATCGGCCTCCTGCCGGGCGATGTCCTCACCGGTGAACCGCACATCACGCTGATGCTGGTCCATGTCGCGGTTGTACTG
>NZ_JAMQOL010000131.1:0-1048 GCF_023717965.1 Paractinoplanes hotanensis
GGCGAATTCAGGCGGTTGAAGCATTTGCCTCTACGAGTTCGGCGAATATCTCGGAGGGCTTCTTCCAGTTATGGATCTTACGGGGTCGGTCGTTGATTTCGGAAGCCACCATCGCCATGTATTTCGGGTCGGCGGTGATGGGAACGCCTTTCGGGAAGTATTCGCGCAGGATACGGTTCAGATTCTCGTTGCTGCCGCGCTGCCACGGCGAGTGCGGACGGGCGAAGTACACCGGCAACCCTGCTGCGGTGATCCGCGCGTGCTGGGCCATCTCCGAGCCGCAGTCCCAGGTCAGCGAGCGGGTGATCTGCGGCGGCAGGGTCCCGGCGGCGGCGATCACCGCGTCACCGACGGTCAGCGCGTCACGACCGGACAGCGGGACCAGCACCACGAACCGTGACGTCCGTTCGACCAGCGTCGCCACCGCGGACTTACCGCCCTTGCCGATCACCAGGTCGCCTTCCCAATGGCCGGGGACCTGCCGGCCCTCGACCTCGGCGGGGCGTTCGTCGAGGTAACGGGGCTCCTTGATGCGCGGCGCCGGAGCCGGG
Source organism: Paractinoplanes hotanensis (assembly GCF_023717965.1). Lineage (NCBI taxonomy): Bacteria > Bacillati > Actinomycetota > Actinomycetes > Micromonosporales > Micromonosporaceae > Paractinoplanes > Paractinoplanes hotanensis. The sequence goes on from NZ_JAMQOL010000131.1 coordinate 552, forward strand.
CGCGGCCCCGAGCGGCGGGCGGTGCGGCCGGTGCGCAACTGGAGCAGCTCGCGGGCCAGGGTGGACACCGGCTGGGCATACATCCACTGGTAGATCGCTTCGTGAGACACCCGTACAGCCTGATCGTCACGGTAGTCGTACGGCAACCGACCCGCGATCGACGCCGGTGACCAGCCACCGCGCAGCAGTTCGGTGACCACCGTCTTCAGCCGGGCCGACCGCTCGACCGCGTACAGCTTCGGCCGCTGCCGGCCCGCCGCCGCGGCCTCGTCGGCCGACACCGCACGATACTGGGCACGGCCGCCGTGACGGGCCACGTCCCGCGAGACCACCGACGGATCCCGGCCAAGCAGAACCGCGATTTCCTTATACAGCAAGCCTTCGGCCAGACCACGGGATATCTCTTCCCGATCGGCCAAGGTCAACATGTTGCGCACGGCGGGCATCCTGTCCCACCAAACCACCAAGATCAAATGCTACGACTGGCTGAACTCGCC
>NZ_JAMQOL010000132.1:0-1036 GCF_023717965.1 Paractinoplanes hotanensis
CCCTGGGGACGGTCACCACGGTCACGGAAGCCACCGCCCTGAGGACGGTCACCACGATCCTGATAGCCACCGCCCTGGGGACGGTCACCACGGTCACGGAAGCCACCGCCCTGAGGACGGTCACCACGATCCTGATAGCCACCGCCCTGAGGACGGTCACCACGGCCCTGATAGCCACCGCCCTGCGGGCGATCACCACGGCCCTGATAGCCACCGCCCTGAGGACGGTCACCACGGCCCTGATAGCCACCGCCCTGCGGGCGATCACCACGATCCTGATAGCCACCGCCCTGGGGACGGTCACCACGGTCACGGAAGCCACCGCCCTGCGGGCGATCACCACGGTCACGGAAGCCACCACCCTGAGGACGGTCACCACGGCCCTGATAGCCACCACCCTGAGGACGGTCGCGGAAGCCACCACCCTGCGGACGGTCACCGCCGCGGTACCCGCCACGGTCACGGTCGCCGCCGGTCACGCCACGCTGGTAGCCGCCGCGGTCGCCGCCCTGGGGCCGGTCACCGCCGCGGAAACCACCACGATCGCCGCCGCGGTCACGATCGCCGCCACGGAATCCGCCGCGGTCACCGCCACCGGAGGAACCACCACGGTCACCGCCGCGGAAACCACCGCGGTCGCCGCCACCGGAGGAACCACCCCGGTCACGGTCGCCGCCACGGAATCCGCCGCGGTCGCCACCGGAGCCGCCACGGTCACGGTCACCGCCCCGGTCGCCCCGGAAGCCGCCACGGTCGCCGTCGCGACCGCGGCCGCCTTGGCGCTCCTCGTCGCGAGGGGCGCGACCGCCCTCGTCCTGGGGTCCAGTAGTCACGGATCAATCCTTCCGGTCCGGCCGGCCCTTGACATGGCGGGCTTGCCTCGACGTTCAAAGTTACTCGGGTACGAACACACAAAAGCAGCCGAGGGCCGACCCCGAAACGGGGCGGCCCTCGGCTGGCACGTTGAGTCCGGCGGCGTCCTACTCTCCCACACCCTCCCGAGTGCAGTACCATCGGCGCTGGAGGGCTTAGCTTC
>NZ_JAMQOL010000133.1:0-1015 GCF_023717965.1 Paractinoplanes hotanensis
CCGCAGGCGGTGGCCGACTTCATCCTCCGGGCCGCCGCGTCCGTCTGACTTAGCCTCCCGGCCCGGCGGCGTTCGTCATCGGGCCGGCCAACGGTTCGGCGTCTGCCGGCCGTCACAACCTGAAAGGAACTCTCATGAAACCTCAGTTCTCGCGTATGCCGCGGCGAGTGGCTTTGCGGACCGCCATGACCGCGGGTGTGGCCGTGGCCGCCCTCGTGGCCGGGTCGGCGAGTGCCGCGGCGGGGCCCCGGCCGTCGGCCCAGAAGCCGACGGTCGTGCTGGTGCACGGTGCGTTCGCGGACTCGTCGAGTTGGAACGGTGTGGTGAAGGAACTGCTGCGCGACGGCTATCCGGTGGTGGCGGCCGCGAACCCGTTGCGGGGCCTGCACTCGGATGCGCAGTATGTGCGCAGCGTGCTGGCCAGTGTGAAGGGGCCGATCGTGCTGGCCGGCCACTCGTACGGGGGCTCGGTGATGAGCGAGGCCGCTGACGGTGACAAGGATGTCAAGGCGCTGGTTTACATCGCCAGCTTCGCGCCCGAGAAGGGGGAAAGCACGTCCGCCCTGGCCGCGAAGTTCCCCGGTGGACAGTTGGGCGAGGCGCTCAACCAGGTGCCGGTGACGGTGCCGGGTACGGGGGCGGGCACCGACCTGTACATCAAGCAGGATCAGTTCCGGCGGGTGTTCGCGGCTGATGTACCGCGTAAGGAGGCGGCTCTGATGGCGGCTACTCAGCGGCCGATCACGAGTGCGGCGCTGGACGAGAAGGCGACGAGGACGGCGTGGAAGTCGATCCGGTCGTGGTTCCTGATCACGCGGCAGGACCTGGCGATCCCGCCGGACTCGATGCGTTTCATGGCCAAGCGGGCCAAGTCGCGCACGGTGGAGATCAACGCCTCGCACGCGGTCACGGTCTCGGAGCCGGATGCGGTGGCCGATCTGATCGTCGAAGCCGCGCGTGCCACTACACGCTGAGCGGCTGGGGAAGATGTCCGGCATGACGGCTCGTCGTGAGC
>NZ_JAMQOL010000134.1:0-983 GCF_023717965.1 Paractinoplanes hotanensis
GTAGCCGTACCGGAAGGTGCGGCTGGATCACCTCCTTTCTAAGGAGCAACTCGACTGCGAAAGCGGTCCAGTAGCCCGCACCATCCGAATGTGGTGGTGGGGTGCTCATAGGCGGAGACACTGGCTAGTTCGAACCGGCAACGGCCGGCTCGGTGAGTACAGCTACCTCTTTGGGGGTGGTGTGGAAAGCGGGAGCTGGTGCGGCTGGGGAGGGCGCACAAGAGAGCACCCTGTTGGGTATCTGAAAGAACAACCAACGTCGGCCCGGGAGGGCGGCGCCCCGTGATGCGGTTTACGCCGCGGGAGCTTCCGAGTGAAGCTGGTTGGTCTTCAATGCCAGGCATGGCCTGGACTTCATACCGGTCACTGTGGTGATGCTGGTGGGGTCTGTGAGGGTTGTGGGTTGGTCGTTGGTTGAGAATTACACAGTGGACGCGAGCATCTTGTTTTCTGTGTTTAAGTTGTCAAGGGCGAACGGTGGATGCCTTGGCACCAGGAGCCGATGAAGGACGTGGGAGGCCGCGATAGGCCTGGGGGAGCTGTCAACCTAGCTGTGATCCCAGGGTGTCCGAATGGGGAAACCTGGCACGAGTCATGTCGTGTCACCGCCACCTGAATACATAGGGTGGTTGGGGGGAACGCCGGGAAGTGAAACATCTCAGTACCGGTAGGAAGAGAAAACAATAGTGATTCCGTGAGTAGTGGCGAGCGAAAGCGGATCGAGCCTAAACCAAAGCCGTGTGATACCTGTCAGGGGTTGCGGCTTCGGGGTTGTGGGACCTGCTTACTCCATCTGACAGTGGGGTGAAGAGTTACAAAGTTAGTTGTTAGTGGAACGGTGTGGGAAAGCCGGCCGTAGAGGGTGAGAGCCCCGTATACGAAAGCATCTAGCCTCTTTGCAGTGTTCCCGAGTAGCAGCGGACTCCTAGAATCTGCTGTGAATCTGCCAGGACCACCTGGTAAGGCTGAATACTTCCTGGTGA
>NZ_JAMQOL010000135.1:0-938 GCF_023717965.1 Paractinoplanes hotanensis
CTCGACGAATGAGGCGATGAAACGCTCGGCGTCCAGGGCCGCGGCGGTGCCGGTGCCGGCGGCGGTGATGGCTTGGCGGTAGGTGTGGTCGACCAGGTCACCGGCGGCGAAGACGCCGGGGATGTTGGTGCGGGTCGACGGGTGGTCGACCTTCACGTAACCCTCGTCGTCGGTCTCGACCTGGCCCTTGAACAGCTCGCTGCGCGGGTCGTGGCCGATGGCCACGAACACGCCGGTCACGTCGAGGACCTTCTGTTCACCGGTCTGGAGGTTACGCAGGCGCGCGCCGGAGACCTTGCCGTCGTGGCCGATGATCTCGTCGACCACCGAGTTCCACTCGACCTTGATCTTCTCGTTGTTCAGCGCCCGCAGCTGCATCACCTTGCTGGCCCTAAACGAGTCACGCCGGTGCACGATCGTCACCGACTCGGCGAACCGGGTGAGGAAGGTCGCCTCCTCCATCGCGGAGTCGCCGCCGCCGACCACGATGATGTGGTGGTTGCGGAAGAAGAACCCGTCACAGGTGGCACAGGACGAGACGCCGTGCCCGAGCAGTTCCTGCTCGCCGGGCACACCCAGCGGCCGCCAGGCCGAACCGGTGGACAGGATGACGGCGCGGGCGAAGAACTGCTTGTCGCCGACCCACACGGTCTTGAGGCCCTCGGTGCCGGCCTCGGTCGGCTTGTCGCCGAGCTCGACCCGGGTCACGTCGTCGGTGAGGAACTCGGCGCCGAACCGCTCGGCCTGGGCGCGCATGTTGTCCATGAGCTCGGGGCCCATGATGCCGTCACGGAAACCGGGGAAGTTCTCGACCTCGGTGGTGGTCATCAGGGCGCCACCGGACTGAACGCCCTCGATCACGAGCGGCTTGAGGTTCGCCCGGGCGGCATACAGCGCCGCGGTGTAGCCGGACGGCCCCGAACCGATGATGATCAGAT
>NZ_JAMQOL010000136.1:0-911 GCF_023717965.1 Paractinoplanes hotanensis
GCGACCGGGCCGGCCTGGCCATGCTGCGCGATCAGTCGGCGTGGATCGGCATCCGCAAGGACAACGGCAGCACCCGGATTTCGATGACCAACGGCCTGTCCATGTCCACCAACGGCTGGACCACCACGGGCACCGGCGCCGAGGCCGCCGGCGCGACCGTGTCCGGCGGCACGATCTGGCTGCGGGCCACAGCGAACATCCAACCCGGATCCGGGCGTACGGCCACCTTCTCGTACAGCACCAACGGCAGCACGTTCACCAACCTCGGCCCGGCCTTCACCCTGAACAACAACTGGCAGTTCTTCATGGGCTACCGCTTCGGCATCTTCAACTACGCCACCCAGTCGCTGGGCGGCTCGGTCACCGTCAACCGGTTCGACCTGACAGCCCCGTAGCCCCGCACGCACGCCCCCATCCCCGCTCCCGAAGACAGTACCCAAGATGATCACTACCGTTCCGTCCGGCCACCGATCACGACCGGCCGTCGAGGTGCAGGGCGCCTCGACGGCCGACGGTGGCGACATCGTGCGGTACGCCGACTGGAACGGCGCCAACCAGCAATGGCAGCTGAACAAGGTCGGATAGCGCCGCCGCGCCACGAATTTCCCCGTCAGTCACGACGCGATGAGCCGGAGCACCGTCGCGCCGTCGTTGTTCTACTTCGCGCCGAAGAACATTTGGGTGCTCCACTTACCAGTGGGGCGCCGGGGCGGTGTTCTTCTACCGCACCTCCAGCGACCCGCCCCAGGTGTGCAAGGTCCAGGGCCGTAATCCCCACTTCCAGGGCGACTACGGCCAGCGGCCCTACCGCCCGGGCCTGCTGACCCGACAGCGCTGGGCGAGTTCAGCCAGTCGTAGCATTTGATCTTGGTGGTTTGGTGGGACAGGATGCCCGCCGTGCGCAACATGTT
>NZ_JAMQOL010000137.1:0-845 GCF_023717965.1 Paractinoplanes hotanensis
GACGAACGCCGCCGGGCCGGGAGGCTAAGTCAGACGGACGCGGCGGCCCGGAGGATGAAGTCGGCCACCGCCTGCGGCTGGGAAACGGCAAGAGCGTGCGAGGCGCCGGGGATCTCGACCGACTCCCGCGCGTTGGCACGGGCGGCCATGAAACGGAACGTCTCCAGGGGGATAGCGCGGTCCTGCTCCGGAGAGATGAACCAGGACGGAATGGTCTTCCACGCCGGCTCGGCGGACGCCTCGTTGAGCGCCGAGGTGCTGAAGGGCCGCTGGGTGACGGCGTCGAGCGCGGCCTGCTCAGCCGGCACATCGGCACAGAAGTGCTCGTGATAGCACTCCGGGAGGACGTAGACATCGGCGGTGCCGTCGCCCAGCGGCACCTCGTAAAGATGCTCACCGAGAGTGGCGCCCGGAAACTTGCCGAGCAGATCCGGCGTCGTCTCACCCTTGTCCGGCGCAAGAGCCGCCACATAGACCAAGGCCTTGACGTTCTCGTTACCGACCGCAGCGTTCGAGGCGACGGCACCACCGTACGAATGCCCCACCAGCACGACCGGCCCTTCAACGGTGGCCAGCAGATCGGACACGGCGGCGGCGTCCCCGGACAGACTGCGCAGCGGGTTACCGGCGGCAATGGTGCGATAACCGGCGGACTGAAGCCGGCTGATGACACCGTTCCAGCTCGCCGACTCGGCGAACGCGCCGTGGATCAATACGATAGTGGGCTTCATGAGATGCTCCTTCGAGGCGGATATCGGTGCGTCCAGCGGATCAGCGCACTGTGGCATCTACAGTCACCTCCCAGCACACCTACCGAATCAGTCATTCGCCTGCGATGAACTCCC
>NZ_JAMQOL010000138.1:0-701 GCF_023717965.1 Paractinoplanes hotanensis
CTGCTGGTGCCGTTCGTCGACTCGGTGCGCAGCAAGGTCGACATGCGCGAGCAGGTCGTCTCGTTCCCGCCCCAGCCGGTGATCACCTCCGACAACCTGGTCGTGTCGATCGACACGGTGCTCTACTTCAAGGTCGTCGACCCGGTGCGGGCCACCTACGAGATCTCGAACTTCCTGCAGGCCATCGAGCAGCTGACCGTCACCACGCTGCGTAACGTCATCGGCTCGCTCGACCTCGAGCGCGCCCTGACCAGCCGTGAAGAGATCAACCGCCACCTCTCGACGGTGCTCGACGAGACCACCGGCCGCTGGGGCATCAAGGTCACCCGGGTCGAGATCAAGGCGATCGAGCCCCCGCCCAGCATCCGCGACTCGATGGAGAAGCAGATGCGCGCCGAGCGGGAACGACGCGCCACGATCCTCAACGCCGAGGGCCACAAGCAGGCGGCGATCCTCACCGCCGAGGGTGAGAAGCAGTCGCAGGTGCTGCGCGCCGACGGTGACCGGCAGGCTCGTATCTTGCAGGCCGAGGGCCAGGCCAAGGCGATCCGTACGGTTTTCGACGCGATCCACACGGCCAACCCGTCCCAGAAGGTGCTGGCCTACCAGTACCTGCAGGCCCTCCCGCAGATCGCGAACGGCACCGCCAACAAGGTGTGGATCGTTCCGACCGAGCTGACCAAGGCCCTCGAGGGCATGGG
>NZ_JAMQOL010000139.1:0-590 GCF_023717965.1 Paractinoplanes hotanensis
TGGTTGCCGCTGGCCCGCCACCTCGCCCACCGCTACTCCGGCCGCGGCGAGCCCACCGACGACCTGATCCAGACCGCCACCGTCGGCCTGATCAAGGCCGTCGACAAGTTCGACCCTTCCCGCGGGGTGGATTTCGCGGGCTACGCCATCCCCACCATCATCGGCGAGATCAAGCGCCACTTCCGCGACCGCACCTGGTCGGTCCGGGTGCCGCGCCGCCTGCAGGAACTGCGCCTGGCCATCACCGAGGCCAACGCCACCCTCACCCACAGCCTGGGCCGTTCCCCGACGGTGGCCGACGTCGCCATCCACCTGGGCGTGACCGAGGAAGACGTCCTCGAGGGCCTGGAAGGCGCCCGCGCCTACAACGCGACGTCGCTGTCCACGCCGATCAGCGCCGACGGCACCACCGAGCTGGGCGACACCCTCGGCGGCGAGGACTACGAATACGAACTGGCGGAGACCCGCGTCGCCCTGGGCCCCGCCCTGGCGACCCTGGACGAGCGCGAGCAGAAGATCCTGACGCTGCGCTTCTACGGCAACCTGACCCAGTCGCAGATCGCCGACCAGATCGGGATCAGCCAGATGCA
>NZ_JAMQOL010000014.1:0-57944 GCF_023717965.1 Paractinoplanes hotanensis
CCCGGTCAGTGACGGACGTCGGATCCGACGTCCGTCACTGACCGGGCGGGTGGGGACCACAGGCTCAGGGCTGAGCGTCAGACCTCCACGGCGGAGCGGTCCCAGCCGGCCAGATCGGCGGCGGCAGCGTACGTTGCGCGGAGAAACTCGAGGAGTGTCTTGTCGGGGTCAGCCGAGTCGGCCACCGCCTCGTAGGAAAGCACACACTCCTGCAGGGTCTTGTCGTAGAACGCCTGCGTGCGCTCCCGGTAGCCCGGGGGCTCCGGATATGCGTACGCGTAGAAGGCGCCCTCTTCACCGCCGCCCGGCCAGAAACCGAAGCTGGCCAGCTCGTGCGAATAGCCCTCGTGCATCACCGCCGGCGGGCAGTTGGGCACGCCGCCGGGGTGTTGCGGAGCCTCGCGCCCGGAGAAGCGGGTGTAAGCCAGGTCCATCGCACCCCAGAAGAAGTGCACCGGGCTGGCCTTGCCCACGAACTCGGAGCGGAAAACGCCCAGCACACGCGCGGCCTGCTGCAGTTGACGCCAGAACAGTCGCACGGCCGCCCCGTCGTACGAGCTGTTCCGGTCATCCTCGCCGAAGGGGATCGCGAGCTCGACCTCGTTGGGCACGGGGTGGATGCTCGGCTCCAGGCCGAGCGCAGCCAGCGCCTCGAGGACCTCGCCGTAGAACGTCGCGACAGGCTTCGGTTCGAGGACTACCTCGCGTGAGCCGCCGTCGCTGGTGCGCACGCGCAGCCGGTCATCGACGAAGTCGAACTCGATGTCGAAGACGCCGTTGTCGTACGGCACGGCCGAGGTCGTCAGGCCGCGGGCGGTGGGATAGAGCGTCACGTGCCACCAGTGGTTCACCGCCGGCGCGTACGCCATCCGGATCTTGCCGACGATCTGGGTCCACATGTGCAGGGTGTTGCGGGTGTCGGTCCAGTCGGCCACGCGCAACCGGGGCCACGTCTTCTCCATCGCCGTCAGCCGATCGAGCGAGCCGCGTCAAGGACGAGCTCGGCCACCGCGACCGGCTCCGAGGCGGGGACGGCATGCGACGCGCCGGTGAGTTCCACTGCGGCGCGGGCGCCGGCCCGCTCGGCCATGAAGCGGTGTGCCGCGAGCGGGATGTTGTAGTCCAGCTCCGGATAGACGAACCAGGACGGCACGCTCTTCCACGCCGGCTCGCCGGAGCCCTCGTTGAGAGCGGTGGTGTTCAACGGGCGCTGAGCGGCCGCGTCGATGGCGGCCCGCTCGGCCGGGACGTCGGCGGCGAACTGCTTGTGGAACTTCTCCTGCCGGATGTACAGGTCAACCGTTCCGTCCGGCAGGGGGACCTCCTGCAGAGTCTCGCCCAGGGTGCTGCCGGGGAACTTGCCGGACAACGCGCCGATGCTCTCGCCGGCTTCGGGCGCGAAGGCGGCAACAAAGACGAGCGCCTTGACATGATCGTGACCGACGGCGGCGTTGGAGATGACCGCCCCGCCGTACGAGTGGCCGACAAGCACGACCGGCCCCTCGATCGTGCTCAGGATGCTGGAGACGACGGCGGCGTCGCCGGACAGACTGCGCAACGGGTTCGGCGCGGCGATGACCGGGTAGCGGTCGTCGAGCAGCCGCTGGATGACGCCGCCCCAGCTGGCGGACTCGGCGAACGCGCCGTGAACCAGAACGATGGTGGGTTTCAAGTCAGTTCCTTTCATCGGGTCGGCCGACCCAGGAGACACCATGTTCTTCGAACAGGGTCAAGACCCAGCATCACGAGGCGTCCGGAGAACAAGCCGCCGGCGGGGTCCACCACCTTGACCGTTACCACCACCTTGACCGATACCACTGCCGCCTCGACTCGTCGTCAGGACGGCAGCAAGTGTCCGGGCGCGATCTTCAGGAAATCGTCGAACCGGCCCGGCAGCCGGGCAGCGGCGGCCGGCGGGCGACCCGCAGCGCCTCGATGTACTTGGGGATCTCCTCGTTCGCCCGCTCCAGCAGGCCGGGCGCTATCTGGTCCGCGAAGACGGCGTCGACGATGTCGCGCGAGGCGTCGTCGGGCAGCTCGACGACCCGCTCGGCCGGACCCGCCTGACGTTGCCGGAGGATCGACAGCCTGATCCGTACGGACGAGTGAGTGCGCTCCAGCCCGGCGATCAGCTCGTCGGCACGTCCCGCGTCCAGCACCAGACGCCCTTCGGCGGCGAGGGTGATGAACAACAGACCCGCGAAGGGGGTCGAGAAGGATTCGCCTTCCATCCGTTGAGTCCACCAGTCAGGTGGATTCCGGCAGATACTCTCCGCACCGGAGTGCCCCGCTGTCCGCGATCTTTGCCCGGCACGGCACATCCGTCGTGCCTGCACGGGCCGTCCTCGTCCCGCGCGGATGCGTAGCGTTGGTGGTGAGGGCTACATTGAGGTAGCTGAACCCTTGTTCGCTGGGAGCCCCAAAGGTAGGCCGATCAAGCGGGAGAACTATGCAACTCCGAATATCGTTCGGAACAAGTCCCTAAACGCCGGATCTGGCGAACAAGATTCGCCGGGACTGGTCAGACGGTGAGCGACTCGATGGTCGTGTTCCGAGTGTGCTGATAGATGACGGAGCTCCGGAACCCCGCGATCTCGCGGCGGCCGCTGAACTTGTCCATGAGAAAGGCGTGCAGGCTGTCGACGCTGGGCACGGCGACGTGGACGAGGAAGTCGTCTCCGCCGGCCACGACGAAAACCGAAAGCACCTCGGGCAAAGACATCGCGTACGCCTTGAACCCGTCGATGACTCGGCGGCTCAACGGCCGGACCTGAACGTGCAGCATCGCCTGCACCTCGCGGTTGAGCGCTATGAGGTTGACCGCCGCGTGAAACCCGGTGATCACCCCGCGCTCCCGCAGGCCTCGTACACGTTCGAGACAGGTCGACGGCGCGATGCCAAGCGCTCGTGCAAGGTCACGGTTCGTTTGCCGGGCATCCGTTTGCAGATGAGCGATGATCGCCGAATCAAGTTCGTCCACGAACCGTATTATCCACGCCTCACGGCGCCCGGCGACGTACGTCCCGGCTGGATCCTCGGTCACCCCGTGCATCGTCGGGGCCCGGTAACTAGATCCAGTTCTGCTTCCGGAACACGACGTACAGGCAGATCCCGGCCAGCGCCATCAGAGCGAGAGCGAACGGATAGCCGAGGTCCCACGTCAGTTCCGGCATGGTGCGGAAGTTCATGCCGTAGATCGTGCCGATGAAAGTGGGAGCGAACAGGATGGCCGCCCACGCAGAGATCTTCTTCACGACCTCGTTCTGATCGTTCGACATCTCGGTGAGAGCGTTGGACATCTCGGCCAGGCTCTTCGTCTCCAGTGTGAGATTGACACTGAGAATGTTCTGCAGGAGCTGCCGGAAAGCGTCCGCCTGTTCGACCAGGTGAGAAGCTCGGTCCTGCACGTCCCTCAGATACTGCCGCTCGTCCTCATCGAACAGGGGCTCGTCGATCAGGCGGGCGATCATCGGTGGCAGCGGTTTGGTCGCGCGGTGGAATGCGATCACGACTCGAGAGAGCCGGTACACCCGCCGGGGCGCACCGGCGCTGCCGTTGAAGACCTCATCCTCGATCTCGTCGATGTCGGCCTCCACCCCTGCGACGACCGGCGCGTAGTCGTCCATGACCTGATCCAGGACGGCACGCAGGACCGCCACCGGCCCACGCCGCACCCGGTCCGGCCGGGACTCGAGGGCCTGGCGCACCGCGGCCATGTCGGGCGTCACGCCGTGGCGGACGGTCACGACGAAGCCGGAGCTCATGAACACGTGCACCTCGCCGAACTCGACCGTCTCGGATTCGTCGACGTAGTGGGCCGTGCGCAGCACACAGAACAGGGTGGTGCCATAGCGTTCCAGCCGGGGCCGCTGGTGCAATTGAAGAGTGTGCTCCACCGCGGCCCGGTAAAGGCCGAACTGGTCGGCCACGGTCGCGAACTCCTGCTCGGTCGGCCGGTCGAGCGCGACCCAGGCCCAGGCGGCGCCGGTCTCGCTTGCCTCACCCAGGCCCGCCGGCCCGAATTCCTCGGCCGTACGCAGCCCGTTCCGGTAGATCGCGCGATCGACAATCATCGGGAAGCACCCTGACTCTTCGGGCACCGGGAAGTCGCCGGTCGTACCGCCGATGAGGAGGCAGGCAAGGAAAGGCGCATATCCCGAGATCCTCAGCTGTTACTTCAGTTCGGTCGGACGATGCGACCTCGACGACCTGGCCACGTGCTTCGGCGACGAAGCAACCCTCACCGACGACGGCCGAACGTACCACGGCCAGGAGGTGCTGATCCGGGGAGATGGAGTGAGGATGTGGCTGACGACGGTGGTGCGGCGGCGAGCGGCGAACGGCGGTGGCTGACCGCTATGACCACGGCTGTCGACGCGGGTACGCCGGCGCTGGCGCTGGTCCGCGAGGCTTGCCCGCCGGGCCGTGGTCAACCACAGGTCAATCACATCGCCCTGCACACCGCGGAGCGGATCAGCCCGCTGGCCCGCCCGGCCAGTCCTCGCGCTCGCCATCCAGCCACCCTCGGATGGTTGTCTTCTCGTCGTCGGAAAGAACGAACTCGGCCTCGGCCCGGCTGATGACGTTGTCGATGAACGCCTCGCCGATCTCGATCGCGGTCGGCGCCGGCTTGCGATGTAGCGGAGCACCGCCGTACGAGCAGCCGCGAACGACGAAGGCGACAGCGCTCCGACTGACCCCGAAGCCTTGCTCGCGCAATTGGTCGCGCGCCCAGCTGGTGCAGTGCGTCAGGTTGAAGGCATGGGTGTGAGCGTAGTCGGACAGCACCCGATAGACAGCCGGCCACGATGGTTGCGGTAATGTCGGCAGATTGAGCTGGTCGGCGACCCGCTCGACGGCGGGAGGAAGCCCCGTACGCCGGGGCATGCCGCCCTCCGACTCCGGCTGCGAATGCCGATCGGCGTCCCACAGCAGGTGCTGCGACATGTTCAGGTTCGCCAGATGCAGGCTCGCCACCGCGCGTGCGAAGCTGCCGAAGCCGAACCAGTTGCTTTCGCTCACCACTGAGCCGAGCTGGGCCCGTATCCGATGAGCCAGCGAGGCCATGTTGACCGGTTCTGCCGCCTGTTGGTACTCGTCCGTAACCATCGATTGGAAGGCCTCGTAGGCCGCGCTACGACGGGAATCAGCATCCTGCCGAGCCTCCAGATCACGGTCGAGCGCGACACCGAAGTCTCCTTCGAGCTCGGCGGCGCTCACGTCATCGGGCTCATCGTCAATATCGACGGACTCGCCCTGGACCAGTGCGAGCACGCGCTGGCTGTCCAGCACCTGATCGGCGATCGTGGTGAACGCCTCGGCGGCGTCGGCCGGCGAAACGATCATCGTTCGGCGGTCGGACCGTCGTAGTCGTTGCAGGAGTGGCGTCATGTCGGAGTCGCCGGAGGCGATCACGAATTCGTCATAGCGGGTATCGGCGGACAGTGCGTCGACGGCGTCGACGACGATCCGAATGTCAGCGGCGTTCTTGGTTCCGCTGTAGCGAGGGCAGTCGATCACCTCGAAGCCGGCGCGGACGAACCCCGGCCGAAACTTGGAGAAGTACAGACGCGTCTGGTCGCTGGCCGGATCCGTGCGAGAGACGGAACCGGCCGGGTTGAGGTAGCACCTCAGGACGAGCCAGCGGCGCGGCGCTTCCGGCGAGAATGTCGCTGCGAGGCGGTCCAGCCAGATCTTGGGCTGGTTCGCGAACTGGATCGCCACATCAGGATCAATCTTGTAGAGGCCACTGAACACGTTGTCGAAGTCGAGATACAACGCGGCCCGGACATGTTCCATGAAGGCACGCTACCGGCTCGCCGGTAGCGCCGCGGTGGACCGGGAGCATCCCGGGCAACCGTGGTCACGGCCGGCGTCCTGGCGGCGAAGCCGGCTGCCGCGAAGCGTTGCCTCGACCGGTTGCCACCGCGAGGTAGCCGTCCTCCAGGCCGGGTTCCAGGGGACGCGCCCCGGGCCTCGGGGCGGACGGCGCCACGATCCGATAGCGCATGCCGTCGTCGTGCGGCAGCGCGGAGACCACCGTCCCCTCGGTCGGGGCCGGTCCGTCCGTGACGACCGACCAGACCTGCCCCTTGGCGCGGCGGGTCAGCTCCTCGACCGTGCCACGGAAGATGAGCCGGCCCCTGGCGAGCACCGCCACCTCCTGGCAGGTCTGCCCGATGTCGTCGACGATGTGCGTGCTCAGCAGGACCGTTCGCCGGCCGGCGAACTGGGACAGCAGCGTGCGGAAACGGATGCGCTCCTCCGGGTCGAGGCCCGCGGTCGGCTCGTCCACGATCAACAGTTGCGGGTCGGCGAGCAGGGCCTGTGCGATGCCTACCCGCTGGCGCATGCCGCCGGAGAAGCCGCGCAGCCGCCGGTCCGCGTGTTCGGTCAGCGCCACCACCTCCAGCAGCTCGCCGACCCGGCGGCGCCGGACGGTCCGATCGTCCATGCCTTTGAGCAGCGCCACGTAGTCGAGGAACTGCCGCGCGGTCAGGTCGGGGTAGACGCCGAGGTCCTGCGGCAGGTAGCCGAGGTCACGCTGCACGGCGGTCCGCCCCGCGCTGGTGCCGAGGTCGTGCTCGCCCACAGTGACCCGGCCGGACGTCGGACGCACGATGCCGGCCAGGATGCGCATCAGCGTTGTCTTACCGGCGCCGTTCGCGCCGAGCAGGCCGAACATCCCGGTGGGCACGGCCAGGTCGAGGTCGTCGACGGCGGCCACGCCACCGCGGTACGTCTTCGTCAGGCCGGAGATCTCGATTCGCATGGAGTTCCTTCTCGTTGTCGGACGCGGGCTCGTTATCGGATGCGGCGCGTGCGCAGAGCGTGGGCGCCGGCGAGCACGGCGGCGGCGATGGTCAACAGCAGGGCGATGGACAGCCAGGCCAGCGCCGGCGTCGGGTCGGGCCGCAGGGCGTTGAGCGTCGCACCGGGTATCGGGCCGGCCCAGGTGTCCTGGCCGTCGATGCCGTGGAAGTCGAAGAACGCGGCGAGCGGATAACCGCCCAGCGGGTGGACCAGAGTTCGCGCGAGCGTCGGCACCATGTCCGGGGAGACCACGTTGCCCCACAACCAGTAGCCGACGAACAGCACACGGAACAGGGGCGCCGGCATGACCAGCGGCGCCGCCAGCGCGAAGGCGGCCACGAACAGCAGGCCGGGGATGAACAACGCCCCGAAGGCGGCCAGCGCCCAGCTCAGCGCCCGGGGCTCTCCGGTGTCCACCGCGTACGCCGCGGCGAAGCCGAAGTACGCCACCGAAACCGGGATGGCCGTCGCGGCGGCGGCGCCCACGTACTTGCCGAGCAGGCGCGCCCTCGGCGAGGCGGGCGTCGCGTCCAGGATCGACGCCACCCGCAGCCGGTCGTCGCGGATGAGCCGGTCGGCGAGCAGGCAGCCGAACCCGATCGAGAGCAGCGCGTTGAGCTGGACCGCCAGCCCGACCACAGCGGTCCGCGGATCGACCGGCCGTTCGGCCGGATCGAACAGGTCCCGCAGCAGGCTGCCTCCGATCAGCACGAACAGCACCAGGGTCAGCGCCGGCACGATCCACACCGTCCGCTTGCGAACCTGCATCCGGAACTCGTACCGGAGGCCGGCAACAAAGGCGGTCATTCGTCCTCCTCGCCGATGAGGCGTTCCGAGCGGCCCAGCAGCACCAGGGCGACCACGATGAGCGCGGCGCCCGCGCCCAGCAACGTCAGGCGGTTCGCGGTCCAGTCGCCGGGCGCCACGCCCCGGGTCGTCGCGAACAGGTAGAGCAGCCGGCCCGGCAGGTTCGCCTGCGCCGATCCGGCGAAGAACTGCTGGATCGCCCACACCGAGGTGACCAGCGCGCCGGCCGCGCCCGGGCTGCGGAATACGGCGCTCGCGGCGAAGGCCAGGCCGCTCAGGCCCACGGTGGGCGCCAGCCACGTGAGCTGGCCGGCGAACGCGCCGTGATTCTCCGGCCAGCGGGCCCACCAGCCGGTCGCGATCAGCACGACCGCCGCCGGCACGGCGACCGCCGCGGCCCAGCCGAGCGTCACGATCATCCGGCGCAGCAGCGTGACGCGGTACGGCGTCGGCGAGGCAAGCTGGAGCTCGCGGGCCGGATCCCGGCCGACGAGGGAGGAACAGGCGACCGCGGCAGCGAGCGGTATCGCCATCTCCAGGGCGCCGAGCAGGATGCGGGCGGTGGTCGGGTCGGTCGGTTCCGGATTCGCGAGCGCGGCCGTGATGCCGAGGGCGAGGGCGAGGGGCGGGCCGAGGAAGGCCGCCCAGCCTGCCCGGCGCATCTCGTACCGCCAGAGGGTCAGTGGTCTCACATCGGATGGGTAGCGCGTCCGCCGCCGTGAGGTTCACCGCGGGCGGACATCGTCACCGCGACGATCGCGAGGGCGGCGCTGGCCACGAGCACCGGCGCGTTCGTCGACCAGACCTCCATGACGTACCGGGCCGGCCAGTCCTCGGGGAGCAGCACGCCGCCCGCCAGCACCCGGACCGCCCACAACCCGATGGCCGTGCCCAGCGCCGCGTCCGGTCCGAGGAAGACGGCGATCACCAGGCTGACCGAGGACAGCAACGCCATCGGCCCGAGCCACGCGCCGACGAGCTCGTTCAGGCCGTCCGCTCCCGCCGCGCCGGTGGCGGTCAGCACCGCCGAGGCGCCCAGGGCGAGCACCAGGTCGTAGCCGAACACCAGCGCGATGCGGACGAGCAGCAGCAGCCGCCCGGAGGTGGGTGTGGCGGCGAGCAGTTCGGCGGCCGGGTCGCGGCGGGAACGATAGGTGCCCGCGACCCCCGCGGCGGCGACGATCGGCGCGATCAGGGAGAGCGTCAGGTCCGCGCCGGCGGTGGTCCGCAGCAGCACGAGTCCCGCGCCGAGGGCCATCACCAGCGCCGAGGCGATCGGCGCGGCCGGCCGGATCAGCCGTGCCTCGGCAGCGACCAGCGCGACGAGGTGCCGCACCCGCCGCGGGGGCCGGCGGACGGTGGGTTCGATGGTGCTGCGGCTCAGCACCGTCCGCACCAGTGACGCCGGGTCGGGCGGCGGCGCAACCGGCGCGGCGGCCACCGCGATGGCCTGCCAGGAGGCGAGGTCGGCGCGGCAGCGCGGGCAGCCCGCGAGATGCGCGCGGACCCGGTCGCGGTCCGGTCCGGAGAGGGAGCCGGCGGCGTACGCGGGCAACAGGTCCTTCATTCGGGCACCTCCTGAGCGGTGAGCGCCGCGGCGACGGCGGCCCGAGCGTGATACAGCCGGCTCTTGACCGTGCCGACCGGGATCGCGAGCACCTCGGCGACGTCCGCGAGCGGCAGGCCGGCCACGAACACCAGCGCGATCACGTCCCGGTGATGCACGGGGAGCAGGTTGATGGCGGCGGCCACCGGGGTTCCTCCGGCCGCCGCGATCGCGAGGTCCTCCGGGCCGGCGCCCTGATCGGGCCGGTCGGGCAGGTCGGCGTCGGCGGGCTCGGGCGCGAACCGGCCGCGTAGCCGGTTGTGCGCCTGGCGGCGGGCGACGCCGAACAGCCACGTCGTCACCTTCGCGCGCCCCTCGAAGGCGCCGGCCGACCGCCAGACCGCGAGCATCGTGTCCTGCAGGATCTCCTCGGCGGTCATCCGGTCGCCGGCCAGCCGGTGCAGATAGCCGAAAAGCGCGCCGGAGTACCGCCCGTAGAGCCGGGACAGCGCGGCGGCGTCACCGGCCGCGATCGACCGCAGCAACGCGTCGTCACTGCTCGGATCCATCCGCTCACCCCCTACTCCAGGTGGGTAGCAGCCGCCGGGGCGGAAGGTTCAGACGAGTCCGTACGAAATCCGCGGGTTGCTGCTGACGACCTTGTCCAGGAGACCTTGGCCAAGGCCTACAGCAATTGGCGCAAGGTCCAGCGGGCCGACAGTCCGTCGGCTTACGTCCGCCGCATCCTGATCAACGAATCGCGGCGCGGCTGGTGCCGGAACCGCAAACACACCGTGGAGTCCTCTCCACCTCGCCCACTGAACAGCGAACACGAGCGCGTCTCGGTTCTCGGAGAGTGGGAACCGGCGGCTGAAGCGAACCGGGCAGGACGAAACGCCGTACTCCACTTCGGATTTCGAGTGGTCCTGCCGTCCGACCCTGAGGGCCGCCACGCCATCTGCCCGATTGAGGTCGCATGCGAAGAAAACCGAGATCCATTCGCTCGAAGATCGTCTTCGCCCTGCTGGTGCCGGTGGTCGCGCTGACCGGTCTCTGGGTGATCGACGTGAAGGCTTCGTTCGCCGACGCGACCGCGTTGCGCGACACGTACAACACGCGGGACAACGTGAGCCTGCCGTGCGACCGGATGGTGGCCGCCCTGCAGCGCGAGCGCACCCAGTCGGTGGAGTTCCTGGCCACGTCCAACAGCGACGCCGACGCTCTGCGTACCCGGAGAGTGGCGACCGACGCGGCAATAGCGCATTTCCAGGACCGTTCCCGTCGTTACGGCGGGAGCGGATTCTCCGCCGAGATCACCCGGGCGCGGTTCGCGGACATGGCCACCAGCCTCAACTCCTTGACCCTGATGCGGGCCCGGGTCGACGCCCGGGACGCGACCCCGACCTCGGTCCTCAGCGGCTACACCAGCATCATCGGCTACGCGTTCAGTGTTTCCAACGCGGCCGCGGCCTCGAGCGAACCGCTGGTGGAACGGGTCATGCGCACCATGGTCGCCATGCGCCGGGCCGGGGAGCTGCTCTATCAGGAGGACGCGCTGCTGAGCGGCGCCACCGCGGCGGGTCGTTTCGGCAGCGGGGAGTATCTGCAGTTGCTCCAGATCGTCGGGGCGTTGCGTTTCCAGATCCCCACCGCCGGTTCGACCCTGCCGGCGCCCGATCAGGCGCGGTTCAAGAGCATCTTGAGCAGCCCGGCCTTCGCGGCGCTGCGAACGACCGAGGACCAGATCATCGGGACGGGACGTTCCGGCGGACCGGTGGCGATCACCCGGGAGGTCTGGAAGGCGACTTCGACCCCGGCCATAGACCAGTTGTTCGGCTTCATGGCGGACGGCTACGACCACGCCGTCGAGTTCGCCAAGGACGCCCGCGATCGGATCCTGATTCGTTTCGGCGTCTCCGGCCTGCTCGGCCTGATCGCCATCGTGGTGTCGCTGGTGATCGCCGTGCGCATCGGGGGCTCGGTCGTACGGCGGCTGTTCCTGCTCCGGACGGCGGCCACCGAGCTCGCCCGCCAGCGGCTGCCGGAGCTGGTCCGCCGGTTGCGGGCCGGCGAGCGCATCGATGTCGACCGTGAAGCGCTGCGCCTGCAGCTGGGCGACGACGAGATAGCGGAGGTCGGCGCCGCGCTGACCGACGTGCACCTCAGCGCGGTCGAGTCGGCGGCCGGGGAAGCGGCCGTGCGGTACGACATGAACAAGATTCTGGTCAACGTCGCCCGGCGCAATCAGGCGCTGCTGGACCGGCAGATCGAGGCCCTCGGCCCGGTGAATCTGGGCGACGCCCGCGCGTACCAGTTGGCCGTCCGGATGCGCCGTCACGCCGAGCATCTGGTGATCCTGTCGGGCTCCGCGCGGAGCCGGCGCGGGCTCGGCGCCGAATCGCTCGCCGGAATCGTCGCTCGGGTGGCCGGCGAGATGGAGCACGCCGAGCGGATCGTGACCGGCCCCATCATGGACGCCGAAGTACCCGGGCACGCTGTCACCGACCTCGGCCATCTGATCGGTGAGCTGCTGGAGAACGCCACCGCCTTCTCCGCGCCGGACACGTCGGTGAGCTTGTCGGCCCGGCGGGGCCCGGACGGGACGGTGTTGGAGATCGAGGACCACGGGATCGGGATGTCGCCCGCCGCGATCGAGGAGACGAACCGGAGGCTGGCGCAGCCGCGGGAGTTCGACCCCGCCGACAGCGCCCGGCTGGGCCTGTTCGTGGTGGCGACTCTGGCCGCCCAGCAGGGGGTCAGGGTGACCCTCGGCCCCACCGTCGGTGGCGGCATCCGCGCGATGATGACCCTTCCCGCGGCGCTGGCCGTCCCGGCCGACGAGACGGCGCCCGAGGTCGCCTCGGTGAGACGGTCGGACGCCTCCCGGCTCGTCGGGATGGCAGCACGGAACGGCCGCCGGCCGCAGCATGCTGCCGCACATACCGACACGGCGCCCTGACCGAGCCACCACGGGGAGTCAGTCCTCTCTGGAGTGCTGCGGGAAGCTCAGCGGTAGCCGGCCGCGGTGATGTTGGCCTGCAGGGCGTTCTCGGTGGCGTCCGACGGGTAGCCGGAGACCATGGCGCCTTCGTAGAACGTGCCGGCGCTCTGGTTGGCGCCGCCGTCGGGCTTGCAGCAGTCACCGCCGCTGCCGAGCACGATCGCACCCTGCTTCTTCATCGGGCTGTAGCCCGGCGGCAGCGCGCCGTCCCACAGCGTGTAGAGACCGCCGGTCTGGGCGTTGCTGCCCTTGATGGCGAACCGGGACGTCCCGTTGTTCTTCAACGTCGCGGTGACGAACTTGCTCGTGAACGCCCGCTGGTTGGCGTTCCAGGTGCTGCTGCCGCCCGGGAACAGACCCCATTCAAGGTCGGCCTGCACCCACGGCCCGGTGCCCGAGCAGCCACCGAACCAGCAGCTCGTACCGAAGTAGATCGCGTCCATGGCGCCGGCGGCGTCGGCCTTGCGGGTGGTCTCGCTGTTGCCGTAGTCGAAGCAGCAGCCGCTGTTGACGTGCGTCCCACTGGTGACCATGTACATGCCCTCGGGCGCGCTGCCGGTCGGGACACCGGTCAGGTGCCCGTCGCGCCAGTAGCTGTTTCCCGGTTTGATGTAGAGCGAATAGGCCTTCGAGCCGCCGACGATCAGCGACTCGGTCGTCGCGACCGCCGGCGAGCTCTGGGGCGAGCCGGGTACCACGGACGAACCTTGATACCACAGGTCGTTCCCGCGGCCGGACTGGTCGTACAGGACGGTGATCACGCAGGTCGCGCCGGCGCAGAAGGAGTCCTGGCTCGCGGCGTCGGCCACGCCGGCGCTGAGCGTGCCGATGTTCCGGGTCGCGTTGTCCGAACCGCGCCGGACCTGGTACAGGTGGCCGCGGTAGGAGCTGTAGAGGGCTCGTACCGTGCTGTGTGCGGCTACGCATGGCGTACCGCCGGCCGCGTAGATGTCGCAGGGCCCTCCGCCGGTGCTGCCACCCGGACTGACCTGGGCCCACTGCTGGTTGGACTGGCCGTTGCAGGCCCACAGAATGATCTTGGTGCCGTTCGCGGTGCCCGCCGCGTTGGCGTCCAGGCACAGTCCGGACTGCACCCCGGTGATCGTGCCGTTGTCGTTGACGTTCCACTGCTGGTTGGCCTGGCCGCTGCAGTCCCAGATGATGACGGCGGTGCCGTTGGTGGTGCCGCGGCCGGAGGCGTCCAGGCACTTGTTGCCGTACGCCGTCAGTTGCTTCCCGCTCGTGTACGTCCAGGTCTGACCGGTGGCGTCCGAGCAGTCGGCCAGCTGGGTCTGCAGGCCGTTGGTGGTGGCGGAATTCGGGACGTCGAGGCAGCGGCCCGACTGGCCGCCGACGATGCGGGTGGGGGTTCCGACGGTGGCGGCCGACGCGGCGGCCGCTCCGGTGAACACAAGGCTCAGGACCGCGGCGAGGGCGACGAGGCGTGGGCTGCGAAGCGATCGATCAGTCATAGCAGTTCCTCATCACTGGAGAAGAGGCTCATCGGCCGAGAAGGCGCCAGGTCTGGTTGAGCGGGCTGCCTTGCGAGGCCGGCTTGCAGGTCCACTGGTGGACCAGGGCGCGCGCCGCGGTGGAGACGCCGCTGACGTCGACGCACTTGCCGCTGTGCCGGGCGACGAGCTGGTAGTCGTGCGGGTCGTTGCCGGCGTAGCTGACCCGGCGCAGGGTGAACTGCTGGTTCTGCGCCCCGCTCAGGCACGTCCATTGGTGCACGGCGGCGCCGTCGGCCGTGGACACGCCATTGACGTCAAGGCATTTGCCGCTCTGCTGATTGACCACCGTGTACGTGTCGGCGACCCCGGCCACCGGGCGGAAGATCCACTGTTGCTGGTCGCCTCCCTCGCAGGAGAACTGCTGCTGCTGGTTGCCGTCGATGGTGCGCAGGTCGGTGTTGTCGAGGCACTGCCCGCTGTGCTGCACCACGGCGACGCTCGCGAAGCTCGCGTCGGTGGGCGGCAGCACCGTAATGGTGTAGGCGTTGGTGACCGTGTTGTTGGCGATGGTCACCGTCGTGGCGTTGCCGTTGAGCGTGACCACCCGGTCCTGCACGGTGGTCGGGCCGGCGACCGCGCCGCCGTTGTCGAACGGGATGCGCTGGACCCGCACGCGCGCCTGATTGTTGACCACGACACCGCTGGCGGTGTTCAGCCCCTGCAGGCTGACGGCGATGTTGCCGGTGGTCCGGCCGCCGCCGACCAGGACCTTGGCGGTGCCGGCGGACTTGGTGGCGTACGCGTCGTACCCGGCCGACGCCGTGGTGGCGACCGCGGTGCCGGTCTGCTGGGCGTAGTAGCGGTAGACCCACCATTCGCCCTTGGGCTGGTACTGGCCGGCCGAGCTGTGGGTGAGCAGGTTGCCCAGGTCGTTGTGCAGGTTGCCGCCGCTGGCCCAGTTGGCCCGCAGACCGTCGGCGCCGGCCCGTTCGAGGCGGGTGATGTACCAGGCGCCGTCGCCGGGGTTCTGCTCGTTCGAGGCGCCGTACTCGTTGATCTGGTACGGCCTGGTGTGCGCGATGCCGCGGGAGTCGAGTGTGGTGTTCGCCGCGGCGACGTTGGCCACCGGGTCCCCGGGCAGGGAGTGCCAGCTGATGATGTCCGGCACCGCGTTGTTGGCCTTGACGTAGTCGAGGTACTGGTTCCACCAGGCGCCGGAGGTGGTGGTGGGCACGCCGGCCAGGCTCGGGCCGACGATCAGGGTGCCCGGCATGTCGGTCCGCAGCCGCTGATACGTTCGCCGCCAGAGCTCGAAATACTGGGCCTGGGTGCGGTTCCAGAACAGGGTGAGGTTGGGCTCGTTCCAGATGTCCCATTCGACGGGGACGCCGGTCGCCTTCACGTCGTTGATGACCCGGCTGAGGAAGTTGTTGTAGTCGGTCCAGTCGCCGTTGTCGCCGGGAAAGCGGGCGATGGCGGCGCCGTCGGCGCCCCACAGGTCGTGGGCGAGCAGGACGAACTTGCCGCCGAGCGCCTTGGTCCGCTGCATCTGGGCGCGGGTGGCGTTCCATCGGCGGTCGTACCCGCCGCCGACCCAGCCGCTGCCCGGCAGCTGGGCGCCCCCGGCCCGCATGGCCTGGTATCTGATGTCGGTGAAGAAATGGTCGGGCGGCGCGGCCCCGGTCTCGGTCATGCCGTAGATCCACCCGGATGCCCGGTAGGTCGGCGCGGTGGTGGCGGCGGCGAAGTTGACGCTGATGCTCTGGTCGTCGGCGCGGGCCGGCGACGGTGCGGCCAGGACGCCGAGTGCGGCCAGCGCGACGGCCAGGATGCGGACGACACGGACACGGGCCGGGGATGCGGGTCTCACGGTGCCTCCGGTGGGGGAACGAGGACAGCAGGAGTCGCGGGAGGAGCCGGCGGCTCGTCCCGGAGCGGGTGGACGGTTCAGTCGGTGCGGGCGGGCCCGGTGCTGTCGCGCAGCGAGATGGGCGGTGCGAGCAACAGGTGACGCGGTGGACCGGCGGGTGCCGCGATCCGTTCGAGGAGCAGTTCCACGGCGTGTGCGCCCATTTCCAGCGCGGGCACATCGGCCGCGGTGAGCTGAGGACGGAAGCCTTCGGCCCAGTGCCGGGCGGCGACCCCGGCGATGGACAACTCGCGCGGGACAGCGACGTCGAGGCGCTCGATGCCGCGCTGGAGACCGGGCAGGGCCGCCTCGTTGATCGTGGTGATGGCGGTGACGTCGGGGTGAAGCTCGCGTAGCTGTTCGAGCCACTCCGTACCGGCGGCGGGGTCGTCGGCACACGGCAGCTCGATCCCGGTCAGGCCACGCCGGCGCACGACCTCGGCGAAGCCGGCCTGCGCTCGGTGTGCCGGGCCGTAGCCGGCCGCGAGCAGCTCGGCGGAACGGTTCAGCAGGGCGATGCTGCGGTGACCGAGATCGGCGAGGTGGTGCACGCAACGGGCGACCAGCGTGGCGTAGTCGACGTCGACCCAGCAGGTGCCGTGCGGATGGGCGGTGTGACCGATGGTGACGAACGGGAGTCCTTCGCGCTGCAGCCGGGTGACGCGTTCGTCCTCGAGCCGGATTTCCATGAGGATGACCCCGTCGACCCGCCGTCCGGAGATCAGCCGCTCGAACGACCGGTCGTGGTCGCCGCCGGACGGGGAGAGCAGCACGTCCAGATCGGTGCGGGCGGCAGCCTCGACGACGCTCGCGACGAAACCGAGCTGCATGTCGGTGAGCCGCAGGCTGGCCGGCGGGATGACCAGCCCCAGCGTGCGGGTACGGCCCTCCTTCAGCGCCCGGGCGGCGGCGTTCGGCCGGTAGCCGATCTCGTCGATCACGGCTTGGATCCGTTGCTTGGTCTCCGTGCTCACCGACCGGCGTCCGCTCAGCGCGTACGACACGGTGCTGCGCGACACCCCGGCCCGCCGGGCGATCTCCCCGATGTTCATGAACACCTCCCCTGCTGACCTTGCAGCTCGACTCAGGCCGCTGCCGGGACGATCGGCGGTTCGCGTCGAATCGGTTCGCGGCTGACGCTAGGCATCGACATCTACCGATGTCAATAGCATGCCGAGTCGATGACCAGGAGGTTTCAGAACGCGACAATACTGGTCCTGGGAGCGGTTGCCCGGACGCGATCGACGTCTTCCGGCCCACGAACCGACTGTCGAATCGATTCGCACGTTCGGCCACGCTTCTCGTGGTCCGCCCGCCGGCCGCGCCGCGACAACTACTCCACGAGCTGGTTCTTCACATCCCGGGGCACCCGCACACCGCGGGAACGTAGATCGGCGATGAAGCGGGCAGCGCGTTCTCCAGCGCGAAGTGCACCAGATCCTCACCGTCGAGCTCGGGAAGTTCAATAGAGCTACGCCGGTGCACGGCGAGCTGACCGATCCCAGATGAGCCGGAGCCTCGGGTTGCCCGGTCGACGCCCGACGCCTGTCAGTTGCCCTCGGGTGCGCCGTCGCCGACGCTCGCACCACCTTCCGGTGAGTCCGTGAGGTAGACGTGCTGGTGCCCGTTGCCGGCGTCGATGTTGATCTGGTCGAGTTGCGTGGCCGCCACCGACCAGTCGTTGACCGCGAGCAACCGCTGCCGCGACGCCACCGCCAGCAACGGCGCCTGATGGGCGGCCGGCAGCGCACGCGCCGCGGCGAAGGTATCGAGCGCGAGCGACAATTGGCTGACCGCGTTGCGCAGACCATTACGGGCGACGTTGGTGGCGGTGCTGCCCGACGGCGTGTCCTTGTGCCGCTCCACCTGCCGCACCATGATCTGCTTCCATTGCGACAGTTGCTGGTCGGTGACCGACTGGGTGCCCCCAGCACCCGCGTCCGCGGCCGGCAACGCGGACCGCAGCCCGGCCACCACCGGCTTGACCTGCTCCGCAGTGCTGCGAGCCAACGCGGTCAGCTCGACGATCTGAGTGGCGTCTCGCTCGGCCTCGTCCTCCTGCAGCGAGGCGATGGCCGCGTCGGTGTCAGTGTCGGTGTCGGTCGGGCTGGCCACCAGCACACCGATGAACAAACCCACCGCCGCGGCTACCAGCGGTGCGATCGCGGCGCGCAGCATCCCACCGGGCATCCGCCCCGCCTTGGAGACCACGGGCATCGGCCTACTCGACCCCGGCCTGCCGGTCCTGCGCGACATCGCCCACCCCCGGTCACCGACTACAACGCCAGCATCACGTTACGTACACTATTCGATCAACGTCAATGTCCTTCCGGTCCCGGAAGCTCCTCAGCCGCGCGCCGGTGATCAGTCGTTGTCCCGGGCGAGCAGCTCGTACGTCAGCTCGGTGATGCTCTCAGCACCCGGCGGAGCCTGCGGCGCCTCGACGTCGCCGTACTGGGTGACGGTGATGGCAAGCGGCGGTTCGGGCCGGCTGTCCGCGGCCTGGGACGCGAGCGTGGCCGGGAGGTTGAGCGTGAAGCTGGTCAGCCGGCCTTGCGCGTCGAGCGTGGCCTGGTACCTCATCGATGTGGCCGGTGGGCCGTAGTAGCTTGCCGGTTCGTCGATGACCAGGCCCAGCTCACCGTTGACCTTGGTGGCGTCCAGGGTGCCGGTGATGGTGTCACCGGTCCGTTCTGCGGTCATCACCGCGCTGACCAGCGCGTCGGCACCGGTCATATCCGGCTTGTCCGCGGTGGGGGCGGGCGCGGTGTAGTCCAGGGAGCTCTGTTCGTCGACCTGGGCTGCCTTCTCAAGGCGCTGCTGGTCGACGCGCAGCCAGCGTGTGCCGTTCAGTTGGGCGATGCTCGCCGCGTACCGATCGACCTCGGCCTGAGGGAGCCCGGCGCTCTTGATCTGGTCCAGGGCACGGGAACCTGCGTATGTGCCCTCGCCGGGCGGTTTCAGGTACGTCGTGTTTCCGACCTGCATGAGGGACATCTTGTTGCCGTACTCGACCGCGTAGCCGTCGGCTACGTCGACCTGAGCGCCGACGATGTCGGTGAGCATGTACGCGCCGGTACGGGTGAAGGCGTAGTTCCCTGACTCCAGACCGTGCAGCGAGTTGTCGAGGTCTTCAATCGCCCTGCTGTCACCGGCAACGATCGGCGCGTTGCCACTGGGCCGCAGCGCGGCGATGCCACCGGCCACCGCGACCAGAGCGGCAGCGGCGGCCGTGACGGCGAGACGCCGTCGGGCGCGGCGGCGCTTGGCGAACCGCAGGATGGGACCCGGCTCGAGAGGGTCGGTGCTGCGGGCCAGGTCATTCATGGCGTTGCGCAGGTCATCCGGGGCGAAGGTCATGACTGCTCCTTGGTGCCGTGGAAGGACTGAGGACTGGGAACCTCGTCGTCGAGCGCGATACGCATCTTGCGCAGAGCCGTGTGGCAGGTCGACTTGACCGTTCCGACACTGATGCCGAGGATCGTGGCAACGTCCCGCTCGGCCTGGTCGTCGAAGTAGCGCAGCACGACGACGGCGCGTTCACGGTTGGTGAGCAGGTCCAGTGCGGCCAGCAGCGCTCCGCGATCTTCGAGCGCGTTGTCCTGGCGTCCGGGCACCTCGGGAACGACATCAACCGCTCGTTCGTGGCGCTGGTGCGCAGTACGCCACCAGTCCGTGACCGCGTTCGTGACGGAGCGCTGCACGTACCCGTACGGATCGTCGTGCTCGATGCGCGACCACCGCTGATACGCGCGGACGAGAACGGATTGCACGATGTCCCGAGCCTGCTCGCGGTGCCCGCAGAGCAATTCGGCATGCGCGATCAGCCGATGGGAGCGAGCCGCCACGAACGCGGTGAAGGACTCGTCAGTATCCCGGCCTCGTCTGAACTTCATGATCTCCCAGACGTAACGAGCATCAGAAAGGTTGGGGCCCCACCCAGAACATTTTCCTCAGTCCGCAGCTCAGCGCCCGGCATCGGCGGTGATGCTGGCGGCCAGCACCTTGTCGCCAGCCGTCCAGCACCGCGGCATCCCCCACGTACAGGATCCGGCGGCGCTGGTCGGCGTCGTCGGTGCGGGCGCCCTCAGGAACGGCGGGACCGACCGCGGGCGCCGACCGGGCTTAAAGCGAAACCGGCTGACAACGAGCGAGCCGCCAATCGGTTACGGCCGTCTTATCGGAATCGACTCAAGATATAAATCTCGCCGCGGGCAGACAGCGGCCATCGGGACCCTAGTCCGCCTCCAGTGCGGTGTCACGGCCGATTCACCCGTCCAGATGATATGGATCTGCATCGAGGCCAACCGATTCACCAGATCGATGCCGTACGTCATTCCTGCCTTGGTAATGCATCCGGGGCGATTTACAGTGAATGCCTTCTCCACGACCGGACACTGCCGCATCGTCGAAAACAAGGATGCTCATGGTCGCCCTCCCTTATCTGATCGCCGCGGTCGCCGTGCTCGGCGCGGCCCTTTCCGTCGTCTGGGCGGTCCGCTACTCCGGTTACCGGGCCGGCGAGTTGCAGGCCTCGGCCGCAGAGTCCCGAGCCGCGCTGATGGCGGCCCGTGCCGACGTCGACCAGCTCACCGAGCGGCTCCGGCAGGCACAGGCGCAGACGGTGGAAACCGCCCATGGCCCGGCGGCACACGCCGGGGGCCGGCACGTCGAGGTCTTCGTCAACCTGTCCCGCCGGTTGCAGTCGCTGGTGCATCGGGAGATCAAGCTGCTCGACGGGCTGGAGAACGAGGTCGAGGACCCCGACCTGCTCAAGGGCCTCTTCCAGGTCGACCACCTGGCGACCCGGATCAGGCGGCACGCGGAGAACCTGGCGGTGCTGGGCGGGTCGGTGTCGCGCCGGCAGTGGAGCCGGCCGGTCGCGCTGACCGAGGTGCTGCGCTCGGCGATCGCCGAGGTCGAGCACTACTCGCGGGTCAAGCTGGTGCCGCCGATCGACGGCACGCTGCCCGGGCACGCCATTGCCAGCGTCATCCACCTGATCGCCGAACTGATCGAGAACGCGACGATGTTCGCGCCGCCGCACACCCAGGTGCTGCTCCGTGCGCAGCAGGTCGCCTCCGGGATGGCGATCGAGGTCGAGGACCGCGGGCTCGGCATGCAGCGCGCCGATCTCGACCGGGTCAACCAGCTGCTGGTCAACCCCGACGACACCAACCTCGACGACCTGCTGCGGGACGGACGGATCGGGCTCTACGTGGTCTCGGTGATCGCCCGGCAGCACGGGATCGTCGTGCAGCTGCAGAACAACATCTACGGCGGCACCCAAGCCGTGATCATCCTGCCGCCCCTGCTGATGGCTTCGGCGATCGAAGCCGCGCCCCCGGCAGAGCATCCGCCGGGTCCGGCTCAGCCGCAGAAACCGCTCGAGGTGGCGCAGCGGCCTCCGCTCGAGCGACGGGTTCCGCTCCAGCAGCGGATCCCGGTGCGGGAACCACTTCCGGTGCAAACCCGGCCGCTCGGTCAGTCCGACCGTCCGACCGTCACGATGGCTCAGGTCCCTCCGGACGCCGTGTCGCTGCCGCACACGGGGCGTAGCCCCGTCGAGGCCCGGCCGACCGCCGTCGCGACTGTTGCGCAGCAGCCGGCGCCGGCCACACCGTCGCGACCCCCGCTGCCGCGCCGCCGCCGGCAGACCCACATGGCCCCGCAACTGCAGCTCGGCCCGTCGCACCCGACGGCGGAACCGGCCGGTGAACACCAACCGGGCCTGATGGCGTCGTTCATGAGCGGCGTCTCGCAGGGCGAGGCGGATCCGCCTCGCCCCGACAGTCATGGCTGACCAGTGGTTCCGATCCCAGAAAGGCCCGGCTCTCATGTCGCGCACCGATTCCGCACGTACGTCTCAGGACCTGGTCTGGTTGTTGTCGGGCTTGATCGACCGCGTTCCGGATACCCGGAGCGCGTTGCTTCTGTCGTCCGACGGGCTGCGCAAGGCCGCCCACGGGCTCGACGACGACGGTGCGGACCACTTGGCCGCGGTCGCCTCGGGGCTGTTCTCGCTGGCCCGTAGCGCCGGTACCCGGTTCGGGGGCAGCGACCGCGTCCGGCAGGTGGTGGCCGAACTGGAGGACTCGCTGCTGTTCGTCTCGGCGGCCGGCTCCGGGGCGGTGCTCGCGGTGGTGGCGGGGAAGGCGGCCGACCCGGGCGTGCTGGGCTACGAGATGGCGCAAATGGTCAAGAGCGTGCGGCCGTACCTGTCCACGCCGGCCCGGCATGAGCCCGAGTTCCTGGACGTGCGCGGACGGTGAGCGTGCTGGACACCGATGAGCACTGGTTCGACGACGCCGCGGGACGCCTCATCCGGCCGTACACAGTGAGCAACGGCCGGACCGAACCGACCACCCGGATGGAGCTGCTGTCGATGGTGATCGCCACCGGCCGCCGCCCGCAGGGTCAGCTCGGACCGGAGCACGCCCAGGCACTCGGGCTCTGTGGCAGCTTCACCACGGTCGCCGAGGTCGCGGCGCGGCTGAGGCTGCCCGCAGTCGTCGCCAAGATCCTGCTTTCCGACCTGGTGGATTGGGGAGTGGTGGACACCCGCGCCCCCGACCCGATGGCTGATTCCACCAACTTGACGGTACTGGAGGCCATCCTCGATGCCCTTGAACGACGAATCTGACGGGTTCCCGTCCGCGCTCAAGCTGCTGATCGCGGGCGGCTTCGGCGTGGGCAAGACGACGTTCGTCGGCGCGGTCAGCGAGATCGAGCCGCTGCACACCGAGGAACTGCTCACCACCGCGAGCGTGGGCACGGACCGGCTCACCGGTGTCGAGGGCAAGTCGACGACCACGGTCGCGATGGATTTCGGCCGTATCACGATCAGCAAGGAACACGTGCTCTATCTGTTCGGCACGCCCGGGCAGGAGCGCTTCTGGTTCATGTGGGACGAGTTGTCCAGCGGCGCGATGGGCGCGGTCGTGCTGGCCGACACCCGCCGGTTGGAGGACTGCTTCCCGGCGGTCGATTTCTTCGAGTCGCGGGGCATCGGCTTTCTGGTCGCGGTCAACGAGTTCGACACGACCTGCCGGTACGAGCCGGACGACGTACGCAGTGCTCTCGACCTGAAGCCGGACACGCCGATCGTGCTCTGTGACGCGCGCGATCAGCGGTCCGCCACCGGCGTGCTCATCGGCTTGATGCAGCACCTCCTCGCCCAGCAAGCCTGTCGATGACCGAACGGAGCCCCGGCATGATCTACGACCCGTCCGGACGCCATCTGCTCACCCCGGCCGATCCGGAGGTGCCTGCCCGCCTGCGCCGGCTGCGGGAGCTCGGCCTGGGCGACGACGCGGATCCGCAACTCGACGAATTCGCTCGCCGCGTCGGCGCCATCACGAGCGCGCCGCTCGCGATGGTGAATTTCATTCAGGAGGACCGCCAGTACCTGGGCGGTCTGTACACCAGCGCATCGGTACCGGCCGCTCTCCGCGCCGGCTTGGCCGGTCGCACGTTCTCGCGCGAGCACGGATACTGCCCGCACGTCGTGGTCCGGCGTAAGGCGCTGGTGCTCGACGACGTCTGCGACTATCCGCGGTTCGCCGGCAACCCGGTGGTGGACGAGATCGGCACCCGGTCCTACCTGGGCGCTCCGCTGATCGATCGCACCGGTGTCGCCCTGGGCACGGTCTGCGTGGTCGACGTCGAACCGCGGCCCTGGGGACGGCCGGGGCTCGAGACGATCAAGGCGCTCGCCGCGGAGCTGGTCGCCCAGATCCACACCCGCGAGGGCAATTAGCCGCCGTTTTCCCACAGCTCCTCCCGCGAGGCAGCTCTCTTCGGGCGCCCGCCGGTCAGCATGCATCGTGTAAAGGGGCGAATCCGCCCTATCCGGCTGGCCGCCCTGGAGGAGCGGCATGCGTCCAGGCTCGGCCACGGCGTTTCGCTCCCGCCGTGGACATCAACTGGCGACCATCACCGCGTGTGACCGCGCGACCCCGTTGAGGAACCAAGAGCCCCGCTGTAGAGTTCGGTCGGGACAGGGACAAACGTAGACCCAGGACCCTGGACAGGTCTGCTGCCAGCACCGGATTACTGCGTGCCGCCACCATTCTCGGCGAACCCTCATACCCGAGTCAGCGCCGGCGCCTGCACGCGATATTCAGCCGAGCGTCGAAATCCGACGGGCGAATATCGACATCCCCGGAGGAGCGAATGACGGACGCCAAGGCCATGAATCAGGACGCTGCCCTCAGCGCGGCGACGAAGGACCGGCCGAAATCATCGTCGACAGCGGACATGCTGCTATTCCTGCGCACGTACGCTCAGAATTTCCTCAACTCCCGGTTGATGGACGAGCGCCGCTCATTACCGCCCGCAATGATATCGGAATTCGCCGAAGCGGGCCTGCTCGGCCTGCAGGTCCCCCGCGAACTCGGCGGACAGGATCTGTCCCACTCCGACCTGAACCGGCTGTTCACTCAATTGGGAGCCATCGATGCCAACCTCGCCGTTTTCTGCGCGGTGCACAACACGCTCGGCATAGCGCCGATCCTGTTGTCCGCGACCGACGAGGTCAAGGGCCGCGTGTTGCCCCGCCTGGCCGCGGGACAAGCCCTGACCACCAGCGCGATCAGCGAACCCGGCATCGGCTCCCACGTCCGGGGCATGACCACCACTGCGACCAGGCACCCGGACGGCTCGTACACGATCAAGGGCGCCAAGAAGTGGATCTCGCTGGGCGGCGACGCCCGGTACGTCAACATCTTCGCCGGGCTTCGCGATGAGCGCGGCCGTCCCCTGGGCATCACCGGCTTCCTGGTGGACAGCCGTACACCGGGTTTCGCCATCGGTCCGGAGATGCTCACCCTCGGCCTGCGGGCAGTGCCCCAGTACGATCTCACCTTCAACAACCTCAGAGTGCCCCCGTCCGCGCTGCTGGGGGCCGAGGGAAACGGCCTCGCCACCGCCAAAGCGGCGTTCATGGGCGGCCGTGCGGTGCTGGCCGCGATGGCGATGGGGGCGGCCATGCGCTCTCTCGAGCTGGCGCAGAGATTCACGCAAGGCCGCGAGGTCGCCACCGGCTCGCTGGCCGAGAACGGCCGCATCCGCGAGGTGCTGGCCGAGACCGCGGCCACGATTCAAGCGGTGGAGACCTTGATCTCCCGCATTGCGACGTGGCGGGACGCGGGGCAGGACGTGCCCGACGCGTGGTATTTCTGCGCGAAGATCCTGGGGTGTGAGCTCGGCTGGAAGGCGATCGACACGTCCCTGCAGGTGCTGGGCGCCCGGGGCTTCCTCGACACCAATACCGTCGGCCAGCATTTTCGCGACTACCGGTTGTTCCGCATCTTCGAGGGCTCCACCGAGGCGATCACGGTGTACCTGGGCACCACGCTGGTCAGACATCCCGACCGGTTCACGAAACTCGTGCGCCAGACCCGTCCGACCGCGCCGGTGCTCAAGCTGATCGACCAGGTGGCGGAGATCGGCGCCGACCGTCCCGACGATGTCGCCGCCCAGCACATCCACGCGGCTGTGGTCGGCGAGCTGGTGTGCTGGACCCTGCTGACAATGGTGACGAGCGAAGCCGCCACCCGCTCCGCGATGGATGGTTACACCGCCGCGTGGGCCGAGAACCAGCTACAGCGGCGGCTTCGCAATGCACAGCCCGGTTCCCGTGGAAGTCTGCCCACCAAGGCGGAGTTCGACCAGCACGTCGCCGGTTACGCCCAGGTCATCGGCGACGTGGACCAACGGCGCTGGCCCGCCGAAGAGTGGCGATCCGACCCGCTGCTCAGATGACACGGCAGGAGCTGCCCCCGGCGCAGTCTCCGTCGTTCTGGCGCTGACAACCCCCTGTCTGCCACCGTGATCGGGTGGCCGTCATCGGGTTCGTTATCTGAAAGTGGTGGGCAAATCGGTGTTCCAGGCGGTGGTGCACTTCCCCAGCTGGGCCGCAGGCCGAACCACTCCCTCACCGGCGTCCCGGTGACAGTCAGCCGAGTTGCCGGACGGGCTCGAGCCGGAAGATCCGCAGGGTGCGGTCGGCGCGTGCGTCGTAGTCCCGGTAGGCCGGCCACACCCGCAGCAGGAGCGGCCACACCCTGTCCCGCTCCGATCCCTCCAGCAGCGTGGCCCGCACGGCGGTGGTCTCGCCGGCGATCGTCATCGTGGCGGCCGGGTCGGCCAGCAGGTTGCCCGACCAGGCCGGGTGCCGGGCCTGACCCCAGTTCGAGCCCAGCACCACGTACGCGTCACCGTCTCGCGCGTACAGCAGCGGCCGCTCGCGAAGCAGGCCGCTGGTTCGCCCGCGCGTCGTCAGCAGCAGCGTCGGCGGCGCCGTCCGCCAACCGATCACCGAGAGGCGCCCCCGCGTGAGCCGGATCAACCGCCGGTCGAGCGGCATCAGGAACCGCCCGGCGGCGGCGAACCACCGTCGATGACCCAGTCGGACAACAACCTCGCTCAACCGCACGGCACATCCAAACACATCCGGCCCGGCTCGGGCAGCTTCGGTGAAACGGCAGCACGCCGCGGAGCCAGTTGCTGCAATCAGGGGTGTGGGTGACGACGAGCAGGTACGCGCGGCACTGCGGGTGTGGCGCGACTCGCTCGTGGACCTCGGAGCGACCAACCGGCTGGTCGACCTGCGGGCCGCCAAGGGTTCCCTCGTCGAGCTCACCGATCCGGCGCCCGCGGAACTCGTACGGACATTGCACGCGACCGGCGAATGCGCGTTCCGCGGTTCGATACCCGGCCAGTCCGCCCCGGGCGCCGACCGGCTGACCGCCGCTGTGCTGCGGCGCCTGCAGCGGACCGCGGACCGGGAGTATCTCGACCGCGGAATGTCCGTGCTGTACGTCGCCGCCGGTGAGCTGCGCTGGAGGGACGAGGAGGACGCCGAGTGTGTCAGCCCGGCCCTGCTGGTCCCCGTGACGCTGGCCCCTCGACGCGCGGGCGAACGCGCGGGAGAGCTGGGCCGCCTGCGCTGGCGTGACGACGACCCGGTGGTGAATCCGGCGCTCGCCATCCGGTTGCGGGAACTCGGCGTGCGCCTGCCCATGGAGGACCCGCTCGCGGACGGCGACCTGGCCGCGTTCTGGTCCCGGCTGGAAGCGACGATCGCCGGCCGCGACGGGTGGCGCCTGGAACCGATCGCCCTGCTGTCCTGCTTCACCTTTCAGAAGGAGGCGCTGTACCGGGATCTGCTCGACAACGAGTCTCGCGTGGTGGCCCACCCGGTGGTGCGGGCGCTGGCCACCACCGGGGAGCCCGGCGCCGCTTTCGACTTCGTCCCGCTCACCCCGGCGACCGTCGACGAGCAGGCACCCCCCGAGGACGTGCCGCTGGTGCTGGACGCGGACGGGTCCCAGCGCGCCTGCGTGGCGGCCGCGGTGGCGGGACACAGCTTCGTGATGGACGGCCCGCCCGGCACCGGCAAGTCGCAGACCATCGCCAACATGATCGCCTGCCTGCTGGCGGCGGGGAAGCAGATCCTGTTCGTCTCGACCAAGGCGGCCGCGTTGGACGTCGTCCGCCGCCGGCTGGCCGAGGCCGGACTCGAGCCGTACCTGCTGGATCTGCACAGTAGGCAGGCCGGCCGGAAGGAGGTCGCGGCAGCCCTCGCGGCCGCCGTGGACCGGGCTCCCGCGCCGCCGGTCGGAACGCACGATCGCCTGCGGCCGGTGCGGGAGCGGCTCACCGCTTACGCCGCGGCCGTCAACGAGGTACGTGAGCCGCTCGGCGCGACGCTGCACGACGCCCTCGGGATCTGCGCCGAGTTCACCGGGCTTCCGGACGCCCCGGTACCGGACCTGGCACGGGCCACGCTCACCGCCGAGGCGATGCGCCGGATCGAGGACGCGGCCGAACGGTTGGCGAACACCTGGCGGGCCGCCGCCGAGAGCCGCTTCCCGTGGCGTCACGTCGTCGAACGCGGGCCGCTCGACGACGTGCTCACCCGGGCCGGACTCGCGCTCGGCCGGCTCGTCGCCGCCACCCGCCGCAACGCCCAGGTGGCCGCCGCGTTCGACGTGGACCGGCCGAGCCGAGCCGGTCTGCTCGTGGACCTGCTCGCGCACGCCGCTCGCCGGCCGCCGGAGGCTCGCGACGCATGGCTCACCGCACCGAGCCTGGCGCCGGCCGAGGCGGCCCTGGCCGATCTGGAGCTGCGGCTCGCCGCAGTGCGGCGGGCCCGGGAGGCTGTGCGGACCCGCGCCGGTGTGCCCTGGTCGGCGCTGCCCACCGACACGGAGCTGCCCGACGTAGCGGTGGATCCGGCCGCGTTGACCGCCGACGCGGCCGACGACCTCGCGCGGCGGTACGCCGACGAGGGCGGCCGGTGGGAGAAGCACCGGGTGAATCTCGACCTGGCGACCGCCCGGCTCGGGCTGCCGCGTGTGGTGGTCTTCGCCGACGTGCGCAGGCTCGCCGCGCTCGCGGAGCTGAGTGGCCGGCCGTACCGGCCCGAGCCGTTCTGGTTCGGTCCCGGTGTCCTCGCCACCGTCTCGGCCGGCGCGGTGACGTTGCGACGGTGCCTGGAGACGCTGACCGCGGCCGAGGCACGGGCCCGGCCGATGTTCACCGAGGCCATCCTGGGCCAGCCGCTCGACCGGATCATCCCCAGCGTCGCCGACCACGGCCGCGGTCTTCGCCGGCTGGGGCCGGCATACCGCCGGGACAAGCGGATGGTGGCTGCGTTCGTCCGCCCCGGGGCCGACGTGCGGGAGGCCATGTCGCGCCTCGACACCGCGCTGGCGTGGCAGCGCGCCCGATGGGGACTGGCCGCGGCGGAGCAGTCGTACGCGATGGTGCTGGGCGGCTACTGGCGCGGTCCGGCGACCGACTTCCCGGCGCTCGACGCGGCCATCCAGGTGGCTGCGGAGGCGGTCCGCTGGGCTCCGCCGGAGGCGCTGCCGGCCGTCGTCCGCCACGTCTGCGCGGCCGAGACCGACCTCGAGTCGATCGGCCTGGCCACCGCGGCCCGGGCCGACCTCGACCGCTGGCAGCCCGCCCATCCGCGGCTCGCTGACGGCAGCGTCGAGGACGCCGTCGCCTGGCTGAGGGCCCAGGTGGCGCCGCTGCGGACAGCCGCCCGCGCGATGCGTGCGTTCGGTGCCGCCACCGGACGCGACCTGGACTACGCGGAGGTCCAGCGGCTGGCCGAGCTGCGCCGGACGGCCGTCGAGGCGCAGGACGAGCTGAATGTCGACGCACGCCGGTACGAGTGCCTGTTCGGCGCCGATCAGGTGCCCCCCGACGCCGACCATCGGGTGCTGGAAGCCGCCCTCGGGTGGGCCGCCGCCGCCCGCCGGCTCATCACCGGCGCGGACCGGCCGCTCGCCGACGAACAGGTACGGGCCTTGGCCGCGTCCCGTCCCGACGACGCCCTCCCGGACCTGGTCGCTGGCTGGGAGCGGGACCGCCGCGCCCTCCTGGCGGCGTTCGCTCCGGCTCGGCACGACGAGCTGAGCGCGGACCTGGACGACTACCAGCGCGCCGGGCGGCTGCTCGACGACCTTCGCGACGACGCCACCGGCCCCGAGGAGTGGTTCGGCCATCTCGCCGCCCGTGACGAGCTCGCGGAGCTCGGCCTGGGTACCGCCGTGGAGTTCTGCTCGGAGCGCGACGTCGAGGCCCGTGACGTGGTTCCGGTGCTTCGCCGGGCCGTGTACCAGGCGTGGGCCGAGCGCATCCTGCTGACCGACGGCCGGCTCCGGCCGCAGCGCGGCGAGGACCGCGATCATCTGGTCGCCGGCTTTCGGCACGGCGACCGCCGCCTCGTCGCGGCGGCGCCCGCCGAGGTCCTCGCCCGGCTCTCCGCGCGGCCCCCGGCCGACGCGGAGCAGATCCGGCTGATCTTCCGGGAGGCGCTGAAGGCGAGCGGGCACCTGCCGGTCCGCGAGCTGATCGCCCGGGCCGGTGCGGCGGTCCACAGGCTCAAGCCGTGCCTGATGATGTCTCCGCTGTCGGTGAGCCAGTACCTGCCGCCGGACATCCGCTTCGACGTCGTCATTTTCGACGAGGCGTCCCAGGTGACGCCGGCCGACGCGATGCCGGCCATCTACCGTGCCGGGGCGCTGGTCGTGGCCGGCGACGAACGGCAGCTTCCGCCGCCCTGCTTCTTCGCGGCGGTGCCGGATCCTTCGGCGGGCGTGGACGGTGCGGCGACGGACGTCGACGACTTCGCTTCGATCCTGGAGCTCGCCAAGGGGTGTGGCGCCTTCCGGCAGCTCGGTCTCGCCTGGCACTACCGCAGCCGGCACGAGTCTTTGATCGCCTTCGCCAACCACCGGTTCTATCAGGGGCGCATGATCACCTTCCCGAGCGCGAACGCCGAGGGACCGGACACCGGTCTCGAGCTCTTCGGTGTTCCGGGGGTCTATCGGCGGGGCGCCGGCCGGCACAACCCGATCGAGGCGCAGCGGGTCGCCGAACGGGTGGTGCACCACTTCGCCACCCGGCCGGACCAGAGCCTCGGCGTCGTGACCTTCTCGGTGGCCCAGGCCGACGAGATCCAGCGAGCCGTGGAGCGGGCGATGGGTGCGGAACTGGTCCTCGATCCGGGAGCCCACGACGCCCGGCTCTCCGGGTTCTTCGTCAAGAGCCTCGAGTCGGTGCAGGGCGACGAACGGGACGTAATGATCTTTTCGATCGGTTACGGACACGACGAGGACGGCCGGATCAGCGCGAACTTCGGGTCGCTGAACCGCCCGTACGGGTGGCGCCGGCTCAACGTGGCGATCACCCGGGCCCGCCGCCGGATCGAGATCGTCAGCTCGGTCCGGGCGCGGGACATCCCCGAGTCGGACAGCGAGGGTGTCCAGGCGCTGGTCGCGTATCTCGCCTACGCCGAGCGCGGTGTCCCCGTACCGGCCCCGCACGACGATCGCGCCCCGCAGCCGGGACCCTTCGAAGAATCCGTGTTCGCCACCATCACCTCCTGGGGCTACACCGTGCGCCGCAATGTGGGCACGTCGCGCTGGCGGGTGGACCTCGCCGTGCGGCATCCGGCGTACCCGGGTGAGGTCTACGCGCTCGCCGTGCAGTGCGACGGACCCGGCTATCCCGCCTCGGTAGCCGCCCGGGATCGCGACCGGCTGCGCGGCGAACTGCTCGTCGATCTCGGCTGGCGGCTGCACCAGGTCTGGTCGACCGCCTGGCACCGGGACCGCGCGGCCGAGGAGCGGCGGCTGCGGGCGGCGATCGAGGAAGCGATCGCGTCGCCGGCCGGCGGCCGCCCACCGCCGTCCCCGGCGGAGCGGGCGATCGCGGTGCTCACCGCCGCGCTGCCCGAGGCGCCTGAGGTGCCCGAGGCGCCCCCGGAGACGGCTACGCCCCGCGCGGAAGCCCCTCCGGTGGGCTGAGGGCGCCCGGACGTGCCGTGGCCTCGAGGTGCCGGGGCAGGCCCGACACGCCGTGGCAGAGTTCAACGAGCTGAGCGATCAGCACCTCGGGATCCTCGTCCGCGTGCAGCCGCGCCACCCGAGCGGGCTCCAGTGGGGGCACCTCGACGTGCGCGATCAGCGGGTGGATCGGGCGGCGGTCCACCTCACCCGCGCCGAACAACTCCTCGTGCCGCTTCTCACCGGGCCGCAGCCCGATGTAGCGAATCTCGACCGGTTCCGGCGCGAGCGCGGCCATCTGGCGCGCCACTTCGGCGATGGGCACCGGCTTGCCCATCTCCAGCACCAGCGCTTCGCCGTCGCGCCCGACGGCCGCGGCCTGGATGACGAGGTGGACGGCCTCCTGGACCGTCATGAAGTAGCGCGTCACCTCGGGATCGGTGACGGTGATCGGCCCGCCGCCGGCGATCTGTGCGCTGAACGTGGTGAACACCGATCCGCGGCTGCCGAGCACGTTGCCGAACCGGACGCTCAGGAAGGTGCCGGGGCGCCGCTGGGCGGTGTCCGCCGTGAGCCGCTCGGTGATCCGCTTGGTCAGGCCCAGCACGCTGATCGGGTCGGCGGCCTTGTCGGTGGAGATGTTCACGAAGCGTTCCACAGCCTCGGCCGCCTCCAGCACCGCCAAGGTACCGAAGATGTTGGTTTTCACCGCCTCGCCGGGATAGCGCTGCAGGAGCGTGAGGTGTTTGAGCGCGGCAGCGTGGAAGACCACCTCGGGCCGACGCCGGCGGAACACCTCCCGGATCCGGGCCTGGTCCCGCAGATCGGCGAGAATCACGGACGGATCGTCGAGCGAGGCTTCCGGGTCGATGGAGAGCTGGACCCCCTGCAGCGCCGTCTCGTCCTTGTCGAGCATCAGCAGCTCGCTCGGCCCGAACCGGTGGATCTGCCGGCACAGCTCGGATCCGATCGAACCCCCGGCGCCGGTCACCAACACCCGCTTGCCGGTCAGGTAGTGCCCGACGGAGTCCAAGTCGGTGTCGATCTGGTGCCGGCCGAGCAGGTCGGTCACCTCGACGTCGCGGATGTCGCGGACCCCGACCGGATGGTCCACCAGCTCGGTGACCGACGGCACCACCTTGAACTGTGCCCCCGCCGCCAGCACCCGCTCGCGGATGTCGCACACCAGTTCCCGGTCGGCGTTGGCCACCGCGAAGACCACCATGCCGGCGCCCGTCCGGTCCAGAGCCGAGGCGATGTCCGCACGCCGGCCGACGACGGGGACACCGAGGATGTGCAGGTTGCGCTTGCGATGGTCGTCGTCGATGATGCCGACCGGCAGGTAGCGGCCGGCCGGGTCGTGCAGCATCGACCGCACCAGGAGCGATCCGGCGCGACCGGCCCCGAACAGCAGCACCGGAGCAGCCGCCCCGAGGTTCGGCCGGTCCCTGCGGACCAACTGCAGCCGGCGCAGATACCGCGCGCCCAGAATCAGGACCAGTGCCACCATGCCACCGAGCAGAGGAGCGCTGACCGGCACCGGGCGAAACCACAGCACGAAGTCGAGAACCAGCAACAGCCCGGCGGTGGCGGCCACCGTGCTGGTGACCGCACGGACCTCCTCGAAGCTGCCGATGGCATACCGGCCCCGGTACAGGTGCCGGGCGTGGCCGATGCCGCACTGCAGCACGACCGCCAGCGTCACGGCGACGCCGAGTCCGCAGATTCGCCTGCCGTCCATCGCGAATTCGTACCGGGTGAGCACCGCGGCGCTCAGTCCGGCCGCCCACGCGGCGCCGTCCACGGCCAAGGGAAGAAGGCGCCGGCGCCACCACGCATGCGCATCCATCGGGAACATTTTCAACTGCAGCCCCACTAATTGTTTCGGCAGCCCAGTGAATATGGTTCAGGCTAACAGCCGGTGCCGTACAGCTCGGATTACTCAAATACGGCATCACGTTTCCGGACGCGGCATATGGTGATACGACCGCGCTGTACCGGGAGGCTCCGTGGGGCTACGCGACTATCTCAGTATCGCCCGGCGGCACTGGTGGATTTTCTTGGTTTCGCTCGGGTTCGCGCTGGCCGTCGCGGTCGTCATCAATGTCCGTACGCCACCGGTCTATGCGTCGGCCGTCACGTTCTTCTTCACCAACCCGAGCACCCTGTCGGCGGACCTGTATCCGGCCA
This sequence comes from Paractinoplanes hotanensis, assembly GCF_023717965.1. Lineage (NCBI taxonomy): Bacteria > Bacillati > Actinomycetota > Actinomycetes > Micromonosporales > Micromonosporaceae > Paractinoplanes > Paractinoplanes hotanensis. Next base: position 33,029 of record NZ_JAMQOL010000014.1, read on the forward strand.
GCATGTTCTCCCAGGGCCGGCTCAACTCGTACGCGGCCGTGCTGACCAGCGACCGGATCACGGTGCCACTCGCCGGCACACCCGGCCTGAGGTTGACCGCCCAGGAGATCGCTGAGCGGATCACGGTGGAGACGGTGCCCAACACGGTGATGCTGCGGGTCACCGTCGAGGACCGGTCGCCGGCTCGTGCACAGTTGCTGGCCACTGCCCTGGTACCCCGTTTCCAGGCGGTGATTACCGCGCTGGAGAGCACCAACGAGAAGGGCCAGCCGGTGGTCCGCGTCGAGGTTGTCGCCGGCCCACGCCTGGAGGACGACCCGGTGGCCCCACGCCCGCTCAACAATCTGGCCATGGCGGCGATGGTCGGGCTGGTCGTGGGCGCCGCGCTGGTGGTCGCGCGCGAGGTCACCGACTCCGCCGTACGGACCGTCGACACGCTCCAGACCCTGGTCTCGGCCCCGGTGCTGGCCCGGGTGCCGGTCGACGCCCGGGCACCGACCGGAGCCGGCCCGTTCATCTCGGACAACGACTCGCCCCGGGCGGAGGCCCTGCGTCAGCTGCGCGCGAACCTGCAGTACGCGGACGGCGGCCGGGCCGTGAAGGTGATCGCGGTGACCAGCGCCGTCGAGAAGGAGGGTCGTTCGGCCACCGCGTGCAGCCTGGGACTGCTGTTCGCCGAGGCCGGGCGGCGGGTGCTGGTGGTCGACGCGGAACTGCGCCGGCCCCGGCTCGCGGCGTTCCTGGGGCGTGAGAACGCCGCGGGACTCAGCACCATCCTGTCCGGCGGAGCCTCGGTCGACCAGGCACTGCAGCCGTGGGGCGCCGGCCTGTGGCTCCTCTCCGCCGGGCACAGCCCGCCGAACCCCAGCGAGTTGCTCAGTTCGCCACGAATGGCCGCGGTAATCGAGGAATTGCGCGGACGATTCGATATCATCATCATCGACTGCCCGCCGCTGCTGGCGGTGACCGACGCCGCGATCGTCGCCGCGCGGTCCGACGGCGCGCTTCTCGTGGTCCGTTCGCGTAAGACCAAGAATGCACAGGTGACGACGGCCGTCCGCGCCCTGCGCGCAGTTGACGCGCGCGTTCTCGGCTGTGTGCTCAATATGGTTCCGGCGAAGAGCGGCGACATGTTCCCGCAGTTCGAACGGTACGCCGGCGGCAGTGCCGCGGCGAGCGGTGAGATACCCGGGAACGCGCCCGCCACCACCCGGCGCGCCCGTTTCTGGCACCGGTCCTGGGCACCGTGTCCGCGGACCGTGGGGTGATGTGACGTGCCAGTCGATGCCCATGCGTGAGTCCGGTGACCGCCTGAGGTCGTTGTTTCTCACGGTGCCGGCGGCTGTCCGGCGCGACTACGCCGCGACGGTGGCGGTGCACTGGTGCACGCTCGGGACCGGCCTGCTCCTCTTCCACCTGGTCGCCCGGCGCGACGGCGTGGGTGGCTTCGCCTTCTACCAGATCGCCCGCGGCTGGGTGGCCGCCCTGCAACCGCTGATCCTGGTCGGGCTCGGCACCGGGCTGCCTCGCTATCTCCCCCGCGCCGGCGCGGCGGCGCCGGGGCTGGTCCGGGGTGCGCTGGGAGTGCAGGTGATGATCCTGGCGGTGGTGGCGGCGGCGGTGCTCACGCCGTCCGAGGCGGTGGCCGTCCGGCTCGGCCTCGACGGGGGCACAGCGGCGGTTGCGGCGATCGCTGTCCTGCTGGCCGGCAACTGCTTGTGCAACACCGTGGTCGCCGGGTTGCGGGGCACCGGCCAGGTCACGTACGCCAACGTCGCCTCCCTGACCGGCTTCGCCGTTCTGCCGGTTGTCGCCTTCGCCGTCACACACCGGATCGAGGCCTTCCTCGTCCTGTACGGGGCGGGAATGGCGGCGGTGGCGGCGGCCGCCGCCGTGGTGACCAAGCCGCCGGCCACCGCGGCCGCCGATCCGCCCGCCCTGTCCGCCATCCTGCGCTACGGGGTGCGCCGCCTGCTCGGCGACCTGGCGCTGCCGGCGCTGTTCGCCTTTCCCGCACTCGCGGTGGCGGTGGCCCGCCCCGGCGCGCCCGAGGTCGGTTACGTCGGCTTCGTGACCTCGGCGATCACTCTGGCGTGCGCGTTCGTCGGCATGCTGACGCCGGTGCTGCTGCCCCGGCTCAGCGCGCACTTCCACCACGGCACCGGCGGACCGTCATTGGACCGCGCTCTCGTACTCATGCCGCTCGCCGCGGCCGGAGTTGTCGCGGTGCCCGTGCTGATCATCGCGCTGCCGGCGCCCATGCTGATCCGGCATTTCCTCGGCGCCGAGTTCTCCGCCACGGTTCCGCTCCTGCGCATCGGCATGCTGGCCGCGGTACCGCTCGCCGTGTTCTATGCGGTGCGACCCACGCTCGATGCGCTGCACGAGTGGCCCGTGGCCGCCAATCCGGTCGTCGGCTGCCTCGCCCTGCAGGTCCTGTCGACGTACGCCCTCTCGCGGTTCCTCGACCTGCCGCTCGCGACGGTCATCGCCCTTGCGCTGGCCGCCGCCGCGCTCGGGCTCACCTGCTGGCTGAAGCTGCGTCGCGAGATGGCGAAGCGGGCGCTGTGACCGGCGAGATCCGTCGCCGCCCCGGGCTCGTCGTGATCATCGCCTTCGTCGCGACGCTGGCCGGCCACTTCACGCTCGCCCGCGTCGGGTTCACCGTGCCGGTCTTCAACGACGTCCGGCTCCCGCTGTTCGCCGCGTTGCTGGCGAGCTTCGCGCTGGAAATCCGGTGGGCGCCCCGCGGCCGGCAGGGCGCGGCCCCGATCCTGCTGGCGATCTACGCGTTCCTCGGCTACCAGGCCGTCTCCTCGGCGTGGACGCCGCCGGGGGCGTTGGTCTCGGCCGCGCTGACCGACCTCGTCGCGATCGCTCTGCTCGTTTTCGTCTACGCCCAGCTCGCGGAGTGGGACCGGGATCGGGTCGTGGCTCTCACCATGGGCTGCTTCCAAGCGGCGGCCTGGGTCTACTTTCTGGCGGCGGCAGCGGGCCTAGGACGTGGGCCGGCCGGACGGTGGGCCGCGCTGGGCGGCGGTCCCAACGTCTTCGTCCGGCTGATGGTGCTCGGCATCTTCAGCTCGATCTACCTGTACGCGACCCGCCGGCGTCTCGGCTGGCTCGTCGGTGTCCCGGCGTTCCTCTTCGGCGCGGTCGCGTCCGGGTCACGCGGTGGCCTGGTCGCTCTGGCGCTCACGGTGGTGCTTGCCGCCCCGGCGGTGCTCCCGGGCCTGCGACGCGGCGGCGCCAAACCCTTGTTGCTGGTCATAGCGCTGCTCGTGGGCGGCGTGGCGATCGCCGGCGATTCGATCCTCGCGTTCGTCCAGCAACGCTTCATCAGCACGACCTTCGAGCAGGGCTACGCGTCCGGCCGGGACGTCATCTTCCAGATGGCGCTGAACCTCTGGCTGCAACACCCGTTGCTGGGAACGGGCATCGGCAGTTTCCCCGTGATCGCCGATCTGGGGTTCGGCGTGGCCTACATCCACAACCTCGTCCTGGCCGTGGCCGCCGAGGGCGGGATCGTCGGCATCGTCCTGCTGCTCAACTCGTTCTACCAGTTCAGGCGGCAGTTCACCCGGGTCCCGCGGGCCGAGCGGTCCCTGGAGAGCCGGACGGCGGCCTACTCGGGCATCTTCGTTGCCGCCGCCTGCATGTTCTCCGGCGACTACTACGACGCCCGCCTGATGTGGATCCTGCTGATCCTGGCGGTGGTCCGGCCCGCGGAATCGGCCGCACCGCGTCCCTAGGCTCGTGCCGAGTGTGCCTACGTCGGGGCTCCGAGCCGCCGGGCGGGCCCCTCGGACGCGACCGCCCGCGTCAGGACCCGCTCGAAATCCTGGAACAGCAGATCGCGGTCGAAGCGATCACGGGCGAGTGTGCCCGCCGCCGCCCGCGCCGCCCGCCGCGCCTCGGGGTCGCGCAGGAAGGCGGCCACCGTGGCGGCCGCTCCCGCCGGGTCGTCCGCGGGCAGAACCAGTCCGGCGCCGGTCGCGGCGATCAGGTCGCCGAGCCACCCGCCGTTGTTCACGGCCACCGGTCGCCCGGCCGCGAAGGCGTCGAAGGCCTTGTTCGGCGAGTTGTTACTCAGCTCCGGAAGGTTGACGAACACGGAGACCGCCAGGTCGCAGGCCCCGAAGAAGGCCACCACCTCGGCCTTGGCGACCGGTCCGAACAGGAAGAGGTTCCGGTTGAGCACGCCCAGGCGGGCGGCCAGGTCATGGATCTCGTCGCGCTTGGCGCCGTCGCCGAGAATGCCGATTCGCACGTCGGGGTCCGTCTCGGCCAGGCGAGCGGCCATCCGTACGAGATAGTCCACGCCGTTGGCCAAGCCGAGAGCCCCGGCGTACAGGACGAGCGGCCGGCCCTGCAACCATGGTGTGGCCTCGCGTAACGCGGCTCCGGCACGGTCGGCGTCCGCGAACATCGCCCGGTCGGAACAGTTGGGCACGACGGTGACCCCGACCTCGGGGAACCGGCGCCGGATGCTGTCGGCCATGCCGGGAGAAAGCGCGATGACGTGGGCCGACCGGCGATAAGCCCAGGCCTCGAGTCGCCCCGCAACCCAGCGGGTAGCCGGCGAGCGGAGCGCGCCCACGGCGATCGGCACCTCCGGCCACACGTCGCGCACCTCCAGCACCATCGGCACGCCCCGGCGCCGCGCCGCATATGCGCCGGGGATCGCCACGGTCAGCGGCGTGCTCGTCGCGAAGACGAGATCATGCCGCAGCCGTCCGGCCACCGCCGCCGCGCGACCGACGAAGCGGGCGAACGCCCAGAGCCGGCGGCGATAGCTCATGGCGCTGTCGTAGGGCACCGGGAGCCAATGCACCACGATGCCGGACTCCGTGCTGATCCGGGCTCGGTCACCACCCGGATCGCCGGTGATCATGTGCACCTCGTGGCCCCGCTCGACCAGGCGCCGCGCGAACTCGTACGAACGCGTTCCACCGGTCATTCCGGGGGTTTTGAAGTATTGGTGAATATACGTGATTTTCATTGTTTCTCTCAGGCAGTTCGGTAGGCGGGGAAGAATGACGTCCCCTGCTGGTCCGAAAGCGGTTCCCGGCCGTGCGCGGCCACCAGGTCCGCATAACGCCGGCGATCGCCAATGATCTTGGCGACGTGAAACGGGTGGACGCCACCCGGGTCGAAGGACCGCTTGTAGCGGAAGATGCCGTCGCCGCTGCGGTATCCGCCGCCGAGCACGAAACCGCTGCGCCCCGAATCCTGACCGTACCGGACGATCTCATGCTTGAGCAGATCGTTCGGCGACATCGGAAAGGCCTCGGCCAGCGTGCCTCCGAGGTACGAATACAGGAACCGGTCACTCTCCAGGACGATCTCCACGCTGAGTGCCCGGTCCCGGGGATCGAGCGTGACGAACGTGGAGTGGAAGCCGGCCAGTTCATCGGCCAGCCGCATGATGAAGTCCCGGTCGAAGTGGTACCGGGCCGGGGCGTCCCGCCGGCGCATGGTGGCCGAGTAGACCTCGAGAAAGCGGTCGACATCCGTACGGAGGTCATGTCGCTCGACGCGGCACCCGGCTCGCAGCGCCTTCTTGACGTTCTTGCGGACCTTGTGTTCGTAGTTTCGCCATACGTCGTCCGGCGGCCGTCGCAGATCCACCACGACATTCGACGAAGCCTGTTCGACCTCCGGCCTCGCCGCCACCTCCAAACCCAGGGACAGCCGCAGGAAGACCGAGCACAGACGCTCACGGCGAGCCCATTGAGAAACGGCGTCCAGGACGACGTCGGCATCGATGCCGGCCGAAAGGAAGGGACCACCGTAGCCGTACGGCGAGATGGCGTCGTGAACACCGTCCTGCACGGTGCGAAGAATCAACGGCAGAAGGGCGGATCCGTCCGGGCCGTCGACCACCAGAGCGATGGTCCGGTCGTCCGGCTGCGCGAACAGCCGCCCGTAGCCGGGATGGGCGAAGGGCTCCCGTCCGCACTCCTCCCACAGTTCCAGCCAACGCTTCTCGTCCGTTTCGGCGTCCAGGACCTCCACGGTCACCATCGGGATTTCGGCCATCGGGCCCCTCGCTTCGACATGCTCAGACCGTGGCGGTCATCCGCACGAAACTGATGAACGGTGACGCGGAGGCGCCGCCGACGACGTACGCGCGCCGGCAGCCGGTCAGCTCGCAGAGACCCGCCACCGAGACAGGGGACTTCCGAAGCTGAGGATCGAGCCGAAGCACTTCCCCCACCGCCCGGACGACCCGCACCGCACCATGCGGGTCACGCAGGGAGAGATCGGCGAACCCGTAGGCGGATCGCAGAGCGCAGAACACCGGCCAGTCGAGGAGCCGGCCCACGGCGTCCGCGGTCCCCGCGTCCCGGGCGGGAACGTGACACCACGAGGACTCAGCCGTCACGGTGAAGCCCCTGCGGACGTAGAGGGCGACGGCAGCCACGTTGGCCGCCGCCACATCCAACGCCAGGTGAGGCAGTCCCAGGCTCCGGGCGATGGCTGTTCCGTCCTCGAGCAGCCGGCTCCCCCACCCACGGCCACGCCATTGGTGGGCGACCGAGATGCCGTTGAGAAACAGGGTGTCCGCCAGGACACGCCAGTCCGCCACCGCGACCGGCATCCCGTCCCGGATCAGCGCACGAACCAGAACGGAGCGCATCGCCGGCGGCTGCCCCAGCAGCACGGCCAGATAGCGGTGATAGCCGGCCAGGGTGTAAGGCACCAACCCGGCGGCTTCATCCGGCACGCTGGCGGCGAGCAACCGCGCGGCGCGAGTCGTCGCACGTGGATCCGCGCCGTCGAGGTCGCACACGGGCATCATCCGCGCCCGGACCGTTCCTGGTCGAGGTCCGCCATCAACCGGGTGGGATCGGGCACGGCGCCACCGCCGGAGACCAGTCTGCCCACCGTGCGCGCCACGATGCGCAGATCCAGCCCGTAGGTCCAGGCGTCCACGTACCGAGCGTCGAGCTCCAGCCGATCGTCCCAGGACAGCGTGTTGCGCCCGCTGACCTGGGCCAGCCCGGTGATACCCGGACGGACCGTGAAGCGCAGCCGTTCCCGCTCCGTGTACCACGCGTCGTAGCGGGGCAGCAGAGGACGCGGACCGACCAGGCTGAGGTCGCCCCGGAGCACGTTGATCAGACTGGGCAGCTCGTCCAGGCTCGACCGGCGCAGGAACCGCCCCACCCGGGTCAGCCGCTCGGAGTCCGGCAGCAACCTCCCGTGGGCGTCACGCCGGTCCGACATGGTACGAAGCTTGTACACGCGAAACGGCCGCATCCCGCGGCCCGTACGGACCTGGCTGTACCAGACCGGCCGGCCCATCGACACGGCGACCGCCGCGGCCGCCGCGAGCAGTACCGGCGCGGCCAGCACCAGCGCCACCGACGCCACGCCGAGGTCGGTGAGCCGCTTGGCCACCGAACCGCCCGCACCCGAGGTCGTGCGGTCCACGCTCACCGGCGACCGTCCAGGAACTCCGTGATGTCGTGGAGGACGCTCCGGATCTCGTGCTCTTCGAGAGCAGAACCGCTGGGCAGGGTGAGACCGTTGTGGAAGAGGCGCTCCGCCGCGCCGTTCAGGGCGGCACGGGCGCCCGTGAACACCGGTTGCAGATGCATGGGATTGAAGACAGGCCGCGTCTCCACGCCTCGCACCGCCAGGTGCACGGCGAGGTCACGAGCCCGCCAGCCGCTTCGTTCGGGGTCCACGACGATGGTGGTGAGCCAGCAGTTCGCCGCCGGGTCCTCGCCCAGCAGGCGCACACCGTCGACGCCGGCGAACGCTTGGGCGTACCTCTCGCGTACGGCCCGGCGGCGTTCGATCATCCCGTCCAGCCGGCACAGCTGGGCCCGCCCGAGCGCGGCCAGCACATTGCTCAACCGGTAGTTGTAGCCGATGTCGGCGTGTTCGTAGTGCTCCACCGGCAGCCGGGCCTGGCTGGCCAGTGGCCGCGCCCGGTGCACCAGGTCGTCATCGGCGGTGAGCAGCATGCCACCACCCGACGTCGTCATGATCTTGTTGCCGTTGAAGGACAACGCTGCTGCCTTACCGAAGGAACCGGCCGCCCGGCCGTGGTGCTTGGCGCCGAGCGCCTCCGCGGCGTCCTCGACGACCGGAACGCCCCACCGGTCGCAGCACGGGAGGATGCGGTCGTAATCGGCGCAGCTCCCGTACACGTCGACGGCCATCACCGCCCGTACGGAAGCGCCCTCGCCGTCCAGCTCGGCGAGCAGGCCGGCGAGCAGGTCGACGTCGAGGTTGCCGGTGGCCGGGTCGCAGTCGACGAAGACCGGCGTCGCGCCGGTGTAGACCACAGCGTTCGCCGAGGCCACGAACGTCAGGGTCGGCACGATGACGACATCGCCGGGGCCGGCGCCGATGCCGAGCAGGGCGAGGTGCAGCGCGGCCGTGCCCGAATTGACGGCGACCGCGTGCGGCACCCCCACCCGGTCGGCGACCTCCCGCTCGAACAGGTCGAGGTCCGGACCGGACGGGGCGACCCAACCCGAACGGAGGGCCGCCAGGACGTACTCCTGCTCCAGACGTCCGACATCGGGCGCGGACAGCGGAATCGTGCGACTTCTCGTGATCATTCCCCACCACCCATCGCGGGCAATACCACACCGTGACCGGACCAGCGGGGGGATGTTCGAGCTAACGAGGCACAGCCGAGCCCTTCATCTGCGATGCTAGCCCCGCCCGGGCCGGCGCAAGCGCTGTACCAGGGAAATGCGACGACGACGAAGCGCGGCCGGATCCGGTCTTCGACTCGGGCCATTAACCGGTTAAGAACCCGCCGGAGCGGGCACACCTACATCTATGTCGATCGATAGCGAGGACCTGAGGAACTGCCCGGCCCGGATCACGCTCGACGCCGCCCAGTTGGCGTTCTTCGACGGGTTGCCGGCGGAGGCGCCGAGCGTACAGACCGAGCTGGGATGCGAGCTCGAACTCGGCCACGAGGGCTCGCACGCCGCCCTGGGTCAGCAAGTGGAGGCCACCATGTGGTGGATCCAGTGGACCTTGAGCGCTTCCGAGATCAACCCCTACACGTGGTGCCCCGCCAAGAGCACGCCCCACGTCGAAGACCGCAACGACCGCGATTGCACGTTGTTCGACGGACATCCGGGGCAGCACGTCGATGGCCACCTCGCGCGGCGCAGCGATGCTGCCTGAAGCGGTTAATCACCCTCCGGCAGCGGACCGCTACATTCGCTTCCGGCGCGCCGAGGCCGCCCCCGGCCGGGACCTGCGCGAGCGCGTGCACCGGCGGAAAAGTGGACGACCCTTCTTTCATAGCCACTCATCGATGTAATGTGGGAGCGCTCCCGGATCCCCTGTCCGCCACTCTGCTCGAGGAGCCGAAGATGTCGCAAGTGCGTAGTCGTACGGTCGCCGTGCTGGCCGGCCTGCTCGCGTTGGTCCTGTCCGCGCCGCTGTCGCACCCGGTGTCGGCGGCCGGCGCGTCCCCCGCCCGTGCGGCGCCACTGGCCGAACTCACCGTGGTGTCCGAGCAGGTGGCTTCCGGTCTGCGGCGTCCGATCGCCATCACCGGCCTGCCGGACGGGCGGATGCTGATCGCGGAGAAGGACGGAACCGTCCGCGCCTACCATCCCGACACCGGCTTGGCGGCCGACCCGGTGCTCGATCTGACCGCCCGGATCGACACGTCCGACAACGAGCGCGGCCTGCTCGGCATCACGCCGGCGCCGAACTTCGCGCGCACCGGCATGCTGTACGTGTCGTACACGAGCCTGCCGGCCGGCGCGCTGACCCTGGCCCGGCTGCCCATCAGCGCCCCGGAACGGCTCCAGGTGCTGCTCACCCAGGAACACGCCGAGTACGGCAACCACAACGGCGGGCAGGTGGCGTTCGGCCGGGACGGCTACCTCTACTGGTCCACCGGCGACGGCGGCCACGCGAACGATCCGTTCAAGGCGGGCCAGGACCTCGGCACCCTGCTCGGCAAGATCGTGCGGATCGACGTCAACCGCGCCTGCGGGGCGAAGCCCTACTGCTCGCCCGCGGGCAACCCGTTCGTACGCACGCCGGGCGCCCGGCCCGAGATCTGGCTCTACGGACTGCGCAACCCGTGGCGGTTCTCCGTCGACATCGACAACTCGCTGTGGATCGGCGACGTCGGCCAGGGCCTGGTCGAGGAGGTCAACCACATCCGTCCCTGGCAGGGTGGATCGAATCTCGGCTGGTCGTGCCGAGAGGGCACCCCGGTGTTCGACCCGGCGCAGTGCCGGCCGGGCGTGCGGTACGTCGACCCGGTCTTCGAGTACGAGCACTACATGACCGAAGGCTGCTCGGTGACCGGCGGCTTGGTGTACCGGGGATCCCGGTCCCCTGAGGCACGAGGCACGTACATCGCGAGCGACTACTGCTCGACCCAGGCGTTCGCCGTGCGTCCCAAGCCCGGCGGCGGCTACGAGTCCGCCACGATCGGCACCTTCCCCACCCAGCCGACCGCGTTCGCCGCCGACGTGCACGGCGAGCTGTACGTGCTCAGCGACTACCCGGGATGGCTGAACCGGGTGCGGTTCGAACGGGTCACACCGACCTCAGCCGACGTCACGGTGAGGCGCTGAAGGCCTCGGACAGCGTTGAAGCGCCTGCCCCGTCCCCACCCCGTTCGGCGGTCCGCATGACGCCGGGGGTGGGCCGGTAGCGCTCGATCGCCCGCGCGACCTGCGCATACCCGCCGGCCCGAAATGTGCACTCGACCGAACAATTTCACAATCATTGATGGATTCCCGGTTCCGCCCGAGCTGCCCCGTAGCCTCTACGCAGCCGGTCGGGAGGGGGTTCGCAGTGATGGAGGGTTCCACCGCCGTCAGCGAGGCGGAGGAGGCGAAAACAACGCCCGAGGTGTCCCTGCGGCGCGTCGGCGGTCTCCTCAAACCGCACTGGCCGCGGCTGGCCGTGGTCATCGGGATCATCGTCGCCTCGTCGCTGGTCGGTATGGCCACGCCTTTCCTGCTGCGCGCGATCATCGACCAGGCGTTGCCCGCGCAGAACGTGCGGCTCCTGAGCTGGCTGGTGGCCGGGCTGATCGTCGTGGCCGTTCTCACGGCAGTCTTCGGTCTCACGCAGACGTGGATCGCCACCGCGGTCGGCCAACGGGTCATGCATCAACTGCGGGTGGACGTCTTCACCCATCTGCACCGGCAGTCGGTGTCGTTCTTCACGCGCACCCGGGCCGGCGAGATCCAGTCGCGTATCACCAACGACATCGGGGGCATGCAGGCGGTCGTCACCTCGACCGCGACGTCGATCGCCTCGAATCTGACGACGGCCATCGCCACGGCAGTCGCGATGCTCGCGTTGTCGTGGCAGCTCTTCATGGTCTCGATGCTGGTTCTGCCGCCGGCGCTGCTGCTGGCCCGCCGTGTCGCGAAGGTGCGTAAGGAGATCACCGGCAAGCGTCAGCGTGAGCTGGCCGATCTCAACGTCATCATCGAGGAGAGCCTGTCGATCAGCGGGGTACAGCTGAGCAAGACCATGGGGACCGGCCCGGCGCTGATCGAACGCTTCGCCGGGTCCTCGTCCCGCCTCGTGGACCTGCAGCTACGTTCGCAGTTGGCCGGCCGCTGGCGGGGCGCCACCATGAACATCATCTTCGCCGCGATCCCCGCGATCATCTATCTCAGCGCGGGCCTTCCGCCGGCGGCCGGCCAGCTGACCATCGGCACCGTCGTGGCCTTCACCAGCCTGCAGTCCCGGCTGTTCCAGCCGATGATGGGCCTGCTCGATGTCGGCGTCTCGCTGAGCAGCTCGACGGCGTTGTTCGCGCGCATCTTCGAGTACCTCGACCTCGCGGTCGAGGTCGATGACCCGGCCCTGCCGGTCCGGCTGCCCCAGCCCGTACGCGGTCACCTGCGCTTCGAGAACGTGAGCTTCACCTACCCCGGCAACGACGAGCCCGCGATCAACCGCATCAGCCTGGACGTGCCGCCCGGTTCCTCGCTCGCTCTGGTGGGTGAGACCGGCTCGGGCAAGAGCACCGTCGCCGCGCTGATCGTCCGGCTCTACGACCCGTCCGAGGGCCGGATCACCGTCGACGGCTTCGACCTGCGCGCGCTGCGGCTCAACGAGCTGGTCGGCGCGATCGGCGTGGTGGGCCAGGAGACGTACCTGCTGCACGCCTCGGTCCGGGAGAATCTGCGCTACGCCCGGCCGGACGCGACCGACGAGCAGCTGGAGTGGGCCGCCCGGGCCGCACAGGTGCACGACGTGATCGCCGCGCTGCCCGACGGCTACGACACCCTCGTAGGCGCGCGCGGGCACCGGTTCTCGGGCGGGGAGAAGCAGCGGATCGCCATCGCACGCACCCTGCTGCGCGATCCACCGATCCTGGTGCTCGACGAGGCGACCAGCGCGCTGGACAACTCGACCGAGCGCGCGGTGCAGCGCGCTCTCGAGAAGCTCGCCCAGGGCCGGACGACGGTGACCATCGCCCACCGGCTGTCCACCGTGCGCGACGCCGACCAGATCGTCGTCATGCGCGCCGGCCGCATCCTCGAGTCGGGCACCCACGACAGCCTGGTCTCGATCGGTGGCTTCTACGCCGCCCTCACCGCGTAGAAGCCGCCGCCCTCACCGCGTGGAAGCCGCCAGGCGAGCTCAGGCGGGAACGAGCGCCCGGGCCCACTTGCGCAGTACGTGGTAATGCGGCCGGTGGTGCCAGTAGCAGTCGTACAGGAAGCGGTTGTTGTCCACTGTGTACTCGTACGTGCGCTCGGAGTGGGTGAAGCGGGAGCTACGGGCGGCATCGCGGTGCCACTTCTCGGTCCGGCTCCACACCGGCTGGTTCCCGGGATGCCAGGACAACGACGACTCCAGGAACGGTATGCGGGCGTGCCGGCAGTAACGCTCGACCGCGTCCCGCGCGTCGATCAGCAGATCCTCGGCCTCGATCACGTACGGGCGTACGCCGGTCACCTCGCGGACCCGCCGCGCGATCTCCAGCTGGTGGCCGTACCCGATGTCGTCACAGACCATCCCCGGGTTCATGGCGAAATGCGACGGGATGACCAGGCGTGGGTCGCGGATGATGAAGGTGTGCCGCCCGACGTGCGGAATGCGATCCCCGCCGGTCGTCAGATAGTCGTACTCGGTGGTCTCCTTCACGAAGACCGGGCGGTCGGCGGCGCGCTCCTCGAGCAGCTCGAGCAGCTGGTCGTGGTTGGTCGCGGTGTGTTCGCCGACGGCGGTGCGGCCCTGCACGACGATGCTCGAGAACGGTTCGTGGTAGACCTCGTGGTCGCCGCGTTCCAGCATCATCCGCAGGAACGCCGTCGACATCGACCGCGGGGTGCCCCAGAGGAACAGCAGGTTGGAGTCCATGACGGCGGCAGTCAGTCGTTCCGCGCCGAGGCCATCCGGGCTACCAGGCTCGCCGGCCGGATGTCCCACCACGACTTCTCGACGTAGGCCAGGCAGGCGTCGCGGGTGTCCGGCCCCAGGACCGTACGCCAGCCCGCCGGCACGTCGATCACCTCCGGCCACAGCGAATGCTGTCCTTCGTCGTTGACCAGGACGTAGTGGCGAATGTCCTCGCGTTCGAACGGGTTGGTCATGCCGTCGGCCCTTCCGTGGGAGTGGTGATGTGCTCGGCCACCCGGGCGCCGATCATCTGGAGGACCTCGGCCCGGGCGAGTTGCCGGTGCTTGTAATCGAGGGCCATGACGTCGACGGCGCCGGTGACGTACGGCTGCCACATCGGTGCGAAGTAGTGCTCGGGCGGCCGGGCCGCGGTCGCCTCGACGAACAGCACATCGCCGTCGAAGACGGAGAACTGATGGCTGTCGGTCAGTTCGATCATGTTCTCGTAGAAGTCGACCGTGGCCCGGCCCTTCTGCCGCATCAGGAACGAGTAGGGCCCCTGACGATGCCGGAGCTGTTCGTAGAGCACGTCCCCGGTGAGATGGGGACGCTCCTCGGCAGGAATGTTCAGGTCGAAGTGGCGGGCGACCGCGTTCAGCCGCTCCACCTGGGTCGCCGGGCGCTGCGGCGTCGGACGGGCGTCGAGCATCGCGATCAGGGCGACCCGCTGGCCGGCGCGCTGGAGTTGTACGCCCATCTCGTGCGCGATCTCGCCGCCGGTGCTCAGGCCCAGCAGGTGGTACGGCCCCTCCGGCTGGACGAGCCGGATCTGCCGGACGTAGTCCGCGGCCATCGCGGTCATGGTCGTCGGCAACATCTCTGCCGGTTGGAGGCCACGGGCCTGAACGCCGTACACCCCGACGGCCGGAGGAATCGCGTTGACGAGCGGGTAGTAGAGCCAGCTCAAGCCGCCCAGGGGGTGGATGCAGAACAGCGACACCGGGCCGGTGCCCGGCCGCAACGGCACCACGACGTCGAGGGTCGTCTCCTCCGACGATGCGGAGAGCCAGCCCGCGAGGTCCCTTGCGGTCGGCACGGCGGAGACCACGAGCGGGTTGACGGTCACCCCGAACTCGGCCTCGATGGCCCGGGCGACCGCCTCGACTGTCTCGCGGCCGCCGCCGAGGTCGAAGAGGTTGTCCTCGGCGGCCACGTCGTCGACGCCGAGCGCCCGGGCGACCAGGATGCGCATCCGGTCCTCGGCCGAGTCCCGCGGCTGCTCGTCCGGCAGCCGCGGCAGCTCGCCGATCCGGGCGGCCAGGCCGGCCATGGTCAGGGTCTCGAAGACCGTCCGGAACGGCAGTTCCACCCGAAGCAGCGTCCGCAGCTCGTTGACCATCTGCATGGCCAGCAACGAGTGGCCGCCGAGCGCGAAGAAGTTGTCGTCACGGCCGACCCGTGCCACACCGAGCAGAGCCTGCCACAGCTGGGCCAGCGACTGCTCGATCGGACCGGCGGGCGGCTGGTACGGCCGTTCGGTGTCGGCCACACCCGGATCGGGCAGCGCCCGGCGGTCGACCTTGCCGTTGACGGTGACCGGGAAGACGTCCATCGCCACGAACGCCGACGGCACCAGGTGCGCCGGCACGACCGCCGGCATCTGCCGGCGCAGCCGGACCGGGTCGGGATCAAAACCGACGACGTACGCCACCAGGCGCTTGTCCACGCCGTCGCCGTGCACCACCGCCACGGCCTGCTCCACACCGTGCATGCCGAGCAGAGCCGCCTCCACCTCGCCCAGTTCCACCCGGACTCCGCGAATCTTCACCTGCTCGTCGTCGCGGCCGAGGAACTCGATCGCCCCGTCCGCCCGCCGCCGGGCGCGGTCGCCGGTCCGGTACATCCGGCCCCCCGGCACGAACGGATCGGCGACGAACCGCTGCGCGGTCAGTGCGGGCCGGTTGAGGTAGCCGCGGGCGAGCGGGCGCCCCGCGATGTAGATCTCGCCCGGGACGCCGGTCGGCACATGCTCGAGGCCGGGATCGAGGACGTAGACGCGGGCGTTCGTGATGGGGACGCCGATCGGCATGCTGCGACCCTCGTCATCGGCGCGGCACAGCCAGCTCGTCACGCCGATCGCGGCTTCGGTCGGTCCGTACAGGTTGTGGACGTCGGTGCCGGGCAGCGTCCGCGCGAAGCGCCGCAACAGGTTGGGCGTCAACGTTTCCCCGCCGGCGATGACGTGGCGCAGGCTGGCGCATCGTCCGGCGTCCGGCTCGCGCAGGAACATCTCGAGCATCGACGGGACAAAGTCGACGAGCGTGACCCGCTCCCGGCGGATGAGCTCGACCAGGTAGCGGCTGTCACGGTGCCCGCCGGGCCGGGCCATGATCAGGGTTGCGCCGTTGGTCAGCGCCCAGAACAGCTCCCACACCGAGGTGTCGAAGGTGAACGGCGACTTCTGCAGCACCCGGCCGTCGGGGCCGAGGCCGAACCGCTCATTCATCCAGGCCAGCCGGTTAGCGATGGCGGCGCGGACGTTCACGACCGCCTTCGGTGTGCCGGTCGACCCGGAGGTGTGAATCGCGTAGACGGCGTCCTCCCCGTCGACCGGCACGCCGGGATCGTGGTCCGGGCCGCTGTGCGTGGTGCCGACGTCGAGCAGCAGGTCGTCATGGCCGGCCAGCCGCTGCCGGGTGGCCTGGTGCGTGACGATGACGGGAACACCGGTGTCGGCGATCATCGACGTCAAGCGGGCGGGTGGCAACTCCGGGTCGAGCGGGACGAACGCGCCTCCGGTCTTCCACACCGCCAGGACGGCCACGACCAGGTCGAAGCCGCGTTCCAGGCTGACGCCCACCAGCACGTCGCGGCCCGCGCCCAGCCCGATGAGGCGGTGCGCCAACAGGTTCGCGCGGCGGTTGAGCTCTGCGTACGACAGGCTCTGCTCTTCGAACCGTACGGCTGTCGCGGCCGGAGTCCGGCGGGCGTGCTCCTCGATGAGCTGGTGCGGCCAGGTTCGCGCCGGACCGTCGCGTACGTCTCCCACGCTCGCGGCCTCGGCTGCGCGCCGCTGCGCGGGGCTGGTCATCGGCAGCCGGCTGATCGCCCGGCCGGACTGCGCTACCGCCTCGGACAGCAGCCGGCCGAACATGGCGACCATCCGCTCGGCGGTGTCGTGGTCGAAGAGATCGCAGGCGTACATCACCTCGCCCCCGATGCCGGACGGGTGACCGGACTCATCGAGCAGCTCCACGAACTGGAAGCTGAGGTCGAACTTCGCCGAACCGGATCCCACGCCCATCCGCTGCGAGCGCACCCCGGACAGACCCAGCCGCGCCGACCGGCCGACCTGCGAGGCCACCATGACCTGGAACAGCGGGTGCCGGCCCGGGACGCGGGGCGGGTTCAGCTGCTCGACCACGCTTTCGAAAGGCACGTCCTGGTTGCCGAAGGCCACCAGATCCTGCTCGCGGACGCGGCTCAGCAACTGCTCGAAGGACGGGTCATCGGTGAGGTCGGCCCGCAGCACCAGGGTGTTGACGAAGAAGCCGACCAGATTCTCGAGCGCCTCGTCGACCCGGCCGGAGACCGGCCACCCGAGCGGGATGTCGGTCCCGGCGCCGAGCCGGAAGAGCAGCGCGGCCACGGCCGACTGCAGCACCATGAAGACGGTGGCGCCGTGCCGTCGCGCTGTCGCCGTCACCCGCTCGTGCACCTCGGGCGGAATGGTCACCGGCACCGACCGGCCGCGGTACGTCGGCTCGGCCGGCCGGGTGCGGTCGGCCGGCAGGGCGAGCTCGTCCGGAACGCCGTCGAGCAGGTCACGCCAGTAGTCCAGCCGGGGACGGGCGAGCCGCACCAGTTCCCGCTGCCACAGGGCGAAGTCGGCGTACTGAACCGGCAGCTCGGTCCATCGTGGAGGGCGGCCCGAGCGTCGCTGCTCGTACGCCTCGCCGAGGTCGCGCAGGAGCGACTCCATGGACGCGCCGTCGGCCGTGATGTGGTGCAGGACCAGCACCAGGGCGAAATCGTCCGGGCCGAGCTCCAAGAGGTGGGCGCGCAGCGGAATCTGAGTCGTCAGGTCGAATCCGTCGCGGACGAGGCGTTTGACCGTGTCCGGCAGCTCGTCCGGGGCGATGTGCTGGTGAACGAGCAACTCGCCGATCTCCCCCATCGGCACGACCTGCTGCCGCGGCTGCCCGTCGAGCAACGGGAAGCGTGTGCGCAGCGGCTCGTGCCGACGGACGACATCGGTGACCGCCGCGCTCAGTGCCTCGGCGTCGAGGCCGTCGGACAGGCGGAGAACCACCGGGATGTGGTAAGCCCCGTCGCCGCCGCGCAGCTGGGCGGTCAGCCACATCCGCTGCTGCGGGTACGAGAGAGGCACCACCGCCGGGCGCACCTGGCGGCGCAGCACCGGCCGGGCGCCGGCTTTCAGCACCGACACCCGCTTCGCCAGCTCGGCCAGGGTCGAGGTCTCGAAGAGGTCGCGGACCGGCAGTTCGACGTTCATCGCCGTCCGGACGCGGTTGACGAGCTGGGTCGCCAGCAGCGAGTGCCCACCGAGGTGGTAGAACTCATCGTCGCGGCCCACCCGGGCAACGCCGAGAACCTCCTCCCACAGCCCCGCGAGCGCCTGCTCCACCGCACCGGCCGGAGGCACGTAGCGGCGACGGCCGGAATCGGCGCCGGGATCCGGCAGCGCGTTGCGGTCGACCTTGCCGTTGATCGTCACCGGCAGCGAGTCGAGCATCAGGAGCACCGGCGGCACGAGGTGATCGGGCACCACCCCGGCCAGGCTCCGGCGCAGGCTCGCCGCATCCGGACCGTCCGCGTCGGCCACGACGTAGGCGATCAGCCGGCGATCCGCGCCGTCGCCGTGAGCCACGACCGCGGCCTGGTCCACACCGGCCAGGCTCATGAGCGCCGACTCGACCTCGCCCGGCTCCACCCGTACACCCCGGATCTTGACCTGGTCGTCGGCCCGGCCCCGGTACTCCAGCTGACCGTCGGGCCGCCGCACCACCAGGTCACCCGTGCGGTACATCCGCTCACCGGGCGCGCCGAACGGGTCCGCCACGAAACGCTGCGCGGTCAGCGCGGTCCGTCCGGCGTATCCGCGGGCCAGCCCGGCGCCGGCCAGATACAACTCACCGGCCGGTCGCTCCCGCAACATCTCATCCAGGACGTACGCCCGTACGCCGGACAGGGGCCACCCGATGGGCGGTGTGCCGTCGCCCGTCAGCGGGTCACTCACGGTCGCTGCGACGGTGGCCTCGGTCGGCCCGTACGCGTTGAGCATGCGCCGGCCGCGACTCCAGCGGGCCGCCACGGCCGGCGGACACGCCTCCCCCGCGACGACGAGCGTCACCGATTCCGGCAGGCCTCCGGCATCCTCCACGGCCGGCAGCAGCGACGGTGGCAGCGTCACGTGCGTGACGCCGCGGCTGCGGACCAGGTCGACGAGCGCAGGGCCGGGAACCAGCCGGGACGCGTCCGCCACGACAAGGGCCGCGCCGGAGAGCAGCGTCGTCCACACCTCGGACACCGACGCGTCGAAGCTGACCGACGCGAACTGCAACCGGCGACGGCCCGGCCCCAGACCGAGCGCCCCGGCCTGGGCCCGCACGAGGTTCAGCACGTTGCGGTGGGTCACCACGACGCCTTTCGGCACTCCCGTCGAGCCCGAGGTGTAGATGACGTACGCGGCGTGGTCGGGCGCCAGCGTCTCGTGGCGGTCGGCGTCCCGCACGGGCCCCGCGTCGAGCCCGGCCACCTCCTGCGCGATCTTCGGATCGTCGAGCACCACCTCGGCCCCCGACGGCGCCGGCATCCGGGTGGCCACTGTGGTCACCACGCATCGTGCTCGCGCGTCGGTCATCATGAACTCGGCCCGCGAAGCCGGATAGGCCACGTCGACGGGTACGTAAGCCCCGCCTGCCTTCGCCACCGCGAGCACCGCCACCACGAAGTCGACCGACCGGCCCAGCCGCAGCGCCACCACGACCTCGGGGCCCACCCCCTGGTCGATCAGCAGCCGAGCCAGCCGGTTGGAACGCGCGTCCAGGTCGGCGAAGGACACCGGGCCGTCGTCCCCCACCACGGCCGTTTCCTGCGCGCCACGCTCCACCCGCATGGCGAACAACTCCGGCAGGGTCTCTCCGACGCCTTGCACATCTGCCTCCTCGAAGTGACACCCGACGGCCGGCCGCCGCTCGCACGGCGACGGTCATCAATGGCGCAACGTCAGGCCACTGTGGTGGCACGAGACAAAAACCGCAAGATGGAGAAAATCACCGCGAATGTGATGCACAAGAAGGGCGGCAGCCGCGTCGTACTCATCGGCAGAGCATTCAAAACGCTCGATGACCAGGCACGACGATCAGTCCGACATGGAACCACAGGACCGCAAGTTCAGCGCCGACCCAAGGTTGGCCAGGACCGCGGTCAACGCGGTAGTCCGGTTCACCGCAGCAACGAGCCCGCCGGTCATTCGCACCGGCGGGCCCGTTCCGTCTCCTGGATGATTGCGGACGCTAATCCTGCGTAGCGCCGTTGATCGATACCGCCTCGACCCCGCCGCTGGTCAGATTCCAGCGCTGCAGCAGATCGGCGTAGGTGCCGGTGGCGACCACCTGGTCCAGCGCACCCTTCACCGCGTCACGGAGCTGACTGTTGTTCTTGGCGAACGGGATGCCGATCAGGCCCGGGTCGTACTGGGCGGTCGACGCCAGCTCGTAGTAATCCTTGGTACGCGAGTCGGTGGCCAGGTGGGTCGCTGCCGGGAAGTCGTTGAGCACCGCGACCGCGCGCCCGGTCCGCAGCTGCAGCAGCGCGTCGGCATTCGTCTTGTATTCGTTGATCTTCATCGGCCGGCCGTCGCACTCGCTCTGCGTGCGGTGCAGGAGATCGGCCTGGATGGTGCCCTTCTCGATGGCGACCACGTTGCCGCACAGGCCGGTCAGATCGGCGACCCGTTGCGGATTGCCGCGCTGCACGATGATCGACGACCCGGCCGAGAGGTAGTCGACGAAGTCGGCCTTCTTCTCGCGCTCGGCGGTGTCGGTCATCGCCGACAGCACACCGTCGTAGGTGCCGTCGGCCACCTTGTCCAGGGCGGTCTGGAAGGGACCGGTCACGATCTGGATTTTGATGCCGAGAACCTGACCGATGGCGTCGGCGAGATCCGGTTCGAACCCCACGATCGTACGGCCGTCCGCCGCGAACGACTCCATCGGCGCGTAGCTGGCGTCGGTGACGAAGCGGATGTAGCCGCGGTCGCGCACCGCCTGCGGCAGCGAGTCGTGCAGCGCCTGGTCGAAGGGGACGGCGCTCTGCCCGGTCGGCTCCTCGGCCTCACTACCGCATCCCGTGAGGAGGGCGAGCGCGAGCATCGAGACCAACAGCTTCTTCATCGGATCGCTTCCTCCGGAATCGGTACGGAAATCTGCGCCCACGGCATCGGCCGCGAGTAGTGATAGCCCTGCGCCTCGTCGCAGCCGGCCGCAGCGAGCCAGTCGGCGATCTCGGCCGTCTCCACGCCCTCGGCGGTGACGCGGCAGCCAAGCCCCCGGGACAATGCGATGACGGCATGGACGATCGCCTGGTTCTCCTTCTCCTCGAGCACCGTCGCCACGAAGGTCCGGTCGATCTTGAGTTCGACCAATGGCACCCCGCGCAGCCGTTCCAGGCTGGTGTAGCCGGTGCCGAAGTCGTCCATCGAGAAGCCGATCCCCCGGCCGGCGAGCCGATGGATCGCGGCCATCGAGGTCGCCCGGTCGTCGACCATCGCCGTCTCGGTGACCTCGAGGACCAGCCGGTCCGGCGCGGTGCCGAACTCGGCCAGCAACGCCTCCACCATCCCGGCGAAGTCGGCGGCCTCGAGGTTGCGGGCCGAGACGTTCACCGAGACCGTCCAGTCGCGGCCGGCCGCTGCCCACGCCGCCTGGTCGGTCAGCGCCCGCCGCAGCACCCAGGCGGTCAGCGGCTCGATCAGTCCGGACTGCTCGGCCGCCGGCAGGAACTCCGCCGGCGGTAGCAGACCGCGTTCCGGGTGCTGCCAGCGCACCAGCGCCTCCACCCCGCAGATCGTGCCGTCGCTCAGGCTCACCTTCGGCTGGTAGAACAGCACCAGCTCGTCCCGGTCCAGGGCGTGCCGCAGCTCCGCTTGCACCACCAGCCACTGGGTGGGATGGCGGGTTCGCTCGCCGCCCCAGACGACGATGTCAGCCGTCCCCCGCTTGCCCTGATACATGGCCGCGTCGGCGTGCCGGAGCAGTTCCTCGACCTCGGCGCCGTGCGCCGGGTAGAGCGCGATGCCGAAACTCGCCTCGATCGTGAGCGGCACGCCGTCCAGGACCACCTCGCTGGTGAGCACCGTCCGCAGCGACTCGAGCATCACCCGTACCTCGTCGGCGTCCGCCCCCGGCACGATGAGAGCGAACTCGTCGCCGCCCAGCCGGGCCACCGTGTCCTGCTGCCGGACGCCACCCCGCAACCGCGCGGTGATCACCTTCAGCAGCTCATCGCCGGCGTGGTGGCCGAGCGTGTCGTTGACCTCCTTGAAACGGTTGAGGTCGACGACGACCACAGCGCCGCCCTTGTCCTCGCGGAGGGCGGCCGCGGCCCGCTGCCGGAACGCCTCTCTGTTCGGCAGTCCGGTCAGCCCGTCGTGCAGCGCCTCGTGCTCCTGCCGGGCGGCGTAGCGCCGCAACGACCGGGTGGTCGACCAGGAGATCAGACCCAGCGCCAGGTAGAGCACGCCAAGGCCACCGCCGAGCCGCCAGTAGGTGACGGCCATCTGTTCGTGCAGCCGCTGGTCGATCTTGTCGTACGGCAGGTAAAGCTCGAGCACCCCGATCGCCTCACCGGAGGCTCGCGCGAACACCGGTTGCAGCACCCGGATGACCTTGCCACCGGCCTCGGTAGCGTCCGCGATCATGGTGGCCCCGGCCACCCCCACGGTCGCCGAGTGGAATGCCGGATCGGAGACCGGCACCCCGCCCGACGTGGACCCGTCGTCGGAATAGACGACCTGGCCGGTGAAGGTGCGCAGCCGCATCCGCAGGACCGAACCGTGGAAGAGCGCCAGATCGGTCGCCTTGGCCAGCGAGTCGCGCTCGCTGTCGGTCAGTCCCCGGCTCAGATCCGCGGCGTCGAGCGCCGGCGCCACCGCCATCTCGGCGATGACGGCCGCCTGCGCGATCCCCTGATCCCGCCCCTGCTTGGCCGCGTCTTCCTGCACGCCGTTGAGCAACACCGTGGCCAGCGCCCCGATCGGCAGCAGGCTGGCCCCGAGGTACGTCGCGAACAACCGCGAACCGGATCGCGCCGCTCGCCGTCTTCCTCCGGGTAACCACACGGCCGCATCATCGGTTGGGTCGCCGTCCAGTTGAGGAAACTGCGGAAGCCCGGACTGAGTTCCGGCAGTGTCAGACGGGGTTCACCACCACGGCCGCCCCAGGGCACGGTCAGTACCGCCGGTACCGTCCAAGCCGTCCAGCGCCTCCATGTCGGCGGAGGTCAGCTCGAAGTCGAAGACTTGCGCGTTCTGCTCGATCCGCTCGCGGTGGGTGGACTTGGGCAGCACGATGAGACCGCGCTGCAGCGCCCAGCGGATCAACACCTGAGCCGGGGTACGGCCCAGCCGCTCGGCGATCTCGGCCACCTGCCGATCACGCAGGTGCCGGCCTGTGCCCAACGGGCTGTAGGCCTCCAGCGCCAGGCCGCGCGCTTCGCAGGCCGCCAGCAGATCGCGGCGGAACTCGAACGGGCTGAACTGCACCTGGTTGACGACCGGGGCGACCTCGGCCACCTTGAGCAGCTCGTCGACCTCGGACGCGCTGAAGTTGGAGATGCCGATCGAGCGCGCGTAGCCCCGCTCGTGCGCGCGCTGCATACCCTCCCAGGCCCAGGTCGGCCCGCCCTGCGGCCAGTGCACGATGTAAAGGTCGACCGACTCCACACCGAGGCGCTCGAGGCTGCGCTGCGCCTCGGCTTCCGGGTCCTTCGAGCCCGGATAGAACTTCGTCGTGATGAACACGTCTTCCCGGGCGACGCCGCTGTCACGCAGCGCCCGCCCGACGCTGGCCTCGTTGCCGTACGCCTGCGCCGTGTCGATGTGGCGATAGCCGGCTTCCAGCGCCCAGCGCACCGCGTTCTCGCACTCGGGCCCGTCCGGCACCTGCCAGACACCGAGCGCGAGCAGCGGAATCTCCCTGCCGTCGGCGAGCACACGCGCCCGTCCGTTCTCGGTCAGCTCTCCTGCGGCCATCGTTGTCTCTCCCGCTTCTGTGATGAGCGCCTGCCGGCGCCCTCTCTGCACTGCCCCACCTGGCGCGGAGAAAACTACCGCTCGCGCCGAGACGCTCGCCCGTGGCGGTTCGCTGCTCGACAGGGTCGCGCCCACACCACGGCAGATCCGGGCGGCCATGCCGGTTCCGGAGGGAGTCCCTGAACGACGACTCGTCGTCAGAACCGGTAACCGTGGTCCCGGATCGGCGCCGCGAGCCTCTTGCCGAGTTCTGCCAGGGTCTCGGGGCAGTGGTAGTACCACCGCATCCTGCTCACCAGACCGTCTGTCGTTTCGAGCCGCATGACCTCGACCAGCGCTTCGGGCAGCGAGCCGTCGACCGGCGCCTGCCACATCAGTACCAGCGGCTCGCCGTCGAGCTCGCCGACTTCGGCCCGGTAGCGCACGTCGGACTCGACGACGAACATGTGGTGCAGCGAGCCGTTACGCATTGCGTCGGCGCCCTCTTCGTGGACGACCCCGATCAGCACGGATTCGGCGCCGTCGAGGAGCAGGGCGACGATGCCTTCCACGTCGTAGGCGCTGAAAGCCGCTGCGAGAGCCTCGATGACCGCCCGGTCAGGCTTCGGGCGTGGCCGTGCGGGGGTACGGCCGTCGAGCCGTTCGCGGCCGCGGTGCAGCGCGGCCTTGACGGCGCCAACGGTGGTACCGAGGGTTCTGGCGATGTCGGCAAGGGGGTAGTCGAAGACGTCCTTGAGGACGATCGCAGCTCGTTCCTGGGGGGCGAGCTGGGTTGCCAGCTCGGTGAGGGCATCGCGCACCTCGAGCGGGTCCGCCGTGTCCGGCGCCGCCATCTCCGGCATCTCCGCCGGAGTCGGCCGGGATCGCCGCCACGAGTCGATGTAGGCGTTGGTGGCGATCCGGACAAGCCACGGCAGGACCCGGTCGATCCGGTCGAAGCTGTCGGCCGCCCGGCTGAAAGCCCGGGTCAGCGTCTCCTGGACCAGGTCCTCGGCCTCCCAGATGTCACCGGTCAGCCGGCGGCAGTAGCGATGCAGTTCCGGCCGCACCGGGTCGACACGCTCAAAAAAGGCGTTTCGAGCTGCGCGGACACCCTGCATAAGATCATTATCAAGCACCGTCATACCGTATTCGACGGGCTGACCACCCTTGGGGATACGCAATTGCACGACGCGATTCCGTGAACGGGGGGGAAGCGGTGATGGTGAGCACGCCTGGGCGGGCGTGCTCACCATCTCGTCAGGGCGAATTCAGGCGGTTGAAGCATTTGCCTCTACGAGTTCGGCGAATATCTCGGAGGGCTTCTTCCAGTTATGGATC
>NZ_JAMQOL010000140.1:0-577 GCF_023717965.1 Paractinoplanes hotanensis
AACCGACTGGCACCCGAAGGGCATCGGCGTGGCTACCAACTCTTCGGCGCCGGCGCCGAACAGAAACGGTGAGAGCCCCGGTAGCAGCCGGGGCCGCTTACCGAAAGGCAGTCGATGCGTTCCTCGATCACCAAGCGTCTGGCACTGATCGCGATGATCCCCGCCACCCTGCTCGTCGTGGTCGCGTTCGCCTCGTCCGCCCAGGCCGCCGTCACCGGCGCCGCCAAGCTGCGCAGCGACATCACGGTGCTGACCAACAAGCAGCGCGCCGCCCACGGTTGCAGGGCCGTCGTCGTCAGCCCCGCCCTTACCCGCGCCGCCGCCGGTCACAGCGCCTACCAGGCCCGCACCAAGAAGATGAGCCACACCGGCGCCAACCGGTCGACGTTCATCACCCGCTCGAAGGCCGCCGGCTACAACCGCCCGCTGAGCGAGAACGTCGCGTACGGCTACAGCACCGCCGCCGCCGTCGTCAACGCGTGGATGGCCAGCCCGGGCCACCGCGCCAACATCCTCAACTGCCGGGCGATCGCGGTCGGCGTCGGCGTCGCCTACGCGTCCAACGGCCTGCCGTACT
>NZ_JAMQOL010000141.1:0-576 GCF_023717965.1 Paractinoplanes hotanensis
GGTCAGATGAGCCAGCGGTTCTTCTGGACGATGGGCAGGGCGGCCCACCATTTGCCCAGGCCCCAGGTGTGTCCGGCGTAGGTCAGGGCGAGGACGACCGCTCCGATGCCGTAGATGATGTGGTAGTCGATGAGCGGGTTGGTCGACATGCTGGGTTCGCCGGTGGTGGTGGTCTTGTCCAGGGGCCATTCGGCGGCCCACATCATGGCCATCATGAGCACCGCGGCGCCGGCGGCGATGCGCAGGCCGATGCCGAGGATGAGGGCGGCGCCGATGGCGAGCAGGCCGAGCATGAAGGCCCAGTCGGCCCAGGCGTCGCCGGCGATGTTGTGGAAGAAGGTGTCGAACGGGCCGACTTCGACGTTGGAGAGGAAGCCTTTGGTCGGTGAGCCGCCGTTGATCCAGGCTCGGGCCGACGGGGTGGCGAAGCCCCAGCCGAATGTCTTGTCGAAGAATGCCCACAGGAACACGAATCCGGTGGAGATGCGCAGGACGGCCAGCGCGCGTGCGGCGGTGTGGGTGAGCATGGAGCCGGGCGCCTCGACCTTCTCGAGGTGAGCGGCCGAACCCCGGCCA
>NZ_JAMQOL010000142.1:0-563 GCF_023717965.1 Paractinoplanes hotanensis
GACCTAACCCTACTCGGCGCCGGTTTCGGGATCTCGAGGGCGACCGCGTACCGCTACCGCGACGAGGGCATCGCGGTCCTCGCCGCCCAGGCACAGGACCTGCACACCGCGCTGAAGCGCGCCGCCGACGACGGCTGGTCGTACGTCATCCTCGACGGCAAGCTGTTCGACTGCGACCGGCTGACCGAGACCACCGTGAGCGTCAAAGGAAAAACCATCGACGCCTGGTTCTCCGGAAAGCACCGCGACTTCGGCGCGAACATTCAAGCGATCATGCGCCCGGACGGGCTACCGATCTGGACCTCGGCGGCGAGGCCGGGGCATCTGCACGACACCAGCTGCGCCCGCGAACTCGGCGTCACCGCCGCGCTGAACTGGGCTGCCGCCGAACTCGACCTGCCGGCCTTGGCCGACTCCGGCTACGAAAGCACCGGTCAGGGCATCAAGACTCCGATCAAGCAACCCACCGACGGCAAACCCCTCGCCGTCGACAACCGCACCTACAACCGGCTCCTGCGCGGCCTGCGCTGGCAAGGCGAACGCGGCTTCGCGATCCTCATCGG
>NZ_JAMQOL010000143.1:0-537 GCF_023717965.1 Paractinoplanes hotanensis
CCTGGTCGACCATGGTGAACTCCTGACCTGTGGAGCCCGCGTGAAGGGCGGGCGCAATGAATGGGCAGCCCGCATGGTGCAGTACGGGGATGGCTGACGGATCCGAGCAGCAGTCCGGCGGCGGGGGGGGGGGGGGGGGGGGGGGGGGGGGGGGGGGGCGGGCGGCGGGGGGGGGGGGGGCCGGGGGGGGGGGGGGGGGGGGGGGGGGGGCCCGGGGGGGGGGCGCCCCCCCCACGCCGTGCGCTTCTACGTGAGCCAGGTGTTGCGTCGCACGACCGGGGTTGCCGCCCATCGGCGGCCGAGGCCCCACGTGTTTCCGGCGCCCATCAGGGCGAGCACGACAAGGACGGCGGCGTAGACGAGGTGGTCGTCCATGAACGGGTTGGTGGCCGGCGGCAGCACCGCGGTCCACATCAGAACGGTCAGCAGCGCGCCCGCGCCTGCGGCGATGCGCATGCCGATGCCGAGGATCAGCGCCATGCCGATGCCGAGCAGAGCGGTCATGAACAGCACGTCGACGAAGGCGTTGCCGGCGAT